>JAXJQT010000286.1:0-1920 GCA_036311025.1 Spirochaetota bacterium | reverse complement strand
GTGCAGGTGCTCGGGCTGCAGCGATGACTTTGTCGTCTTCAGAGACACGAACTAAACGTATTCCGCTGGCAGCACGTCCTTGGTTTGAAATCTGGTCTGAAGATATTCTGATAATTTGACCTTTTACGGAAATTGCAAATATATCTTCACCTTCCAAAATTGAAAGAACAGCAGCTACTTCACCTTTATTATTTTTGTCCTTGTAATAAAGCTGACCGCCGGTTCCTCTGTGATGCTGAGAGAAGTTATCGAATTCCAAACGTTTTCCGTATCCGTTTTCTGTCAACATCATAATCAAACCGTTTTCGAATATCGGACAAAGACCGAGTAATTCGTCATCTTCCGCAAGCTTGATACCTCTTACACCACCGGCAGTTCGTCCCATTACACGAACGTCGTTTTCATCGATACGCAAAGCTTTACCTTTTTTTGTTGCCAGTACAAGCTCATCTTTACCGGATGTGATTATTACATCGATTACGCAGTCGTCTTCAGCTAAAGTGATTGCACGTTTTCCGTTTTGGTTGATACGTGTAAACTCAGAAAGTGAAGTTTTCTTTACTACACCGCGTTTTGTCGCAATAAAGATAGACTTCGATGTATCGTTAAAATCTTTTAATGTCAATATTGCGGTGATTTGGTCTTCCGGTGTCGTATTTATAAAGTTTCTTATTATTTCACCTTTTGCAGTACGTGAAGCCTGCGGAATTTGGTAAGCTTTGAGTAAGAAAACTTGTCCTTTATCAGTAAAGAATAATAAGAATTCGTGAGTATTTACGACAAACATTTGTTTTACAAAGTCGTCATCACGCATTTTACCGCCGTTTACTCCGACTCCGCCTTTACCTTGTGTTCTGAAATCAGAAACAGGAGTTCGCTTGATGAATCCTTTGTGACTCATTGTGATTACGACATCTTCTTCCTGAATCAAATCTTCTTCGATGATTCCGGCACCGCCTTCCGCATCGACAATCTCAGTTCTTCGTTCGTCCATGAAAGGTTTTGTATCTTCTATCAATTCGTCACGAACGACTTTTAATATATTTGCATCAGAAGAAAGAATTTCTTCCAATTTAGCAATAAGCTTACAAATCTCTTCGTATTCTTCATGCAACTTAGTAACATCAAGCTGTGTTAATTGATGTAAACGCATTTCGAGAATAGCACTTGACTGACGGTCAGATAAATCGAAGCGTTCCATTAACGTAACTTGTGCCGTATTTTTATCTTTAGCTTCACGAATGATACGAACGACTTCTTCGATGTTGTCTTGAGCGATTATTAAACCTTGTAAAATGTGGGCTCTTTCTCTTGCCTTTTCAAGTTCAAATTCAGTTCTGCGACGGATAACTTCCTTTCGGAAATTAACGTATTCTTGCATTGTTTCCTTGATGTTAAGAATCTTAGGCATTCCGTTTACAAGAACGAGATTTATTACCCCGAAATTCTTTTGTAAATTTGTATGTAAAAAGAGCTGGTTTAACACAACTTTTGCAACGGCATTTTTCTTTAACTTGATAACAATTCTCAATCCGTCTTTGTCGGAATGGTCTTGAACGTCACTGATTCCTTGCAATCTGTCGTCTTTTACCAATTCTGCAATTCTTTTGATTAATTCGGATTTCTTTTCTACATAAGGAATTTCGGTAACAACGATAGCTTCACGAGTTTCACGTCCGTCGGTGATTTCTTCGATACTTGTTCTTGCACGCATAACGATAGAACCGCGTCCCGTACGCAAAGCTTTGCGAATTCCTTCACGACCGTAAATCAAACCGCCTGTAGGAAAGTCCGGTCCGGTAATATGTCGACTGATTTCATCAATAGTGATTTCCGGATTGTCGATTAATGCACATATTCCGCTGACAATTTCTTTCATATTGTAAGGAGGAATATTTGTAGACATACCTACTGCAATCC
>JAXJQT010000285.1:0-3310 GCA_036311025.1 Spirochaetota bacterium | reverse complement strand
CTATCAGTCTTTCATCGGAACGCACTGTCGGAAAGATTTCGTTATCAGAATCGATTTGCAATTTTACCGGTTTGGCGTTTGATAACTGAAATATAAATAAAAAGCATATTGCTGATAAAAATATTTTTTTAGAACGCAATTGCGACCTCCAGTTGCATAAACTTTACAAGGAATTTTCCGTAAGTTTCCAAGTCTACAATTTTCATATTGTTCAATAATCTTGCATATCCGGCAGCTCCGGTTGATTCTACAAGCGGCAGATTTTCCAGCCAGTTCGGAGATTGTACTCCGATGGAGATTCCGAGCTTGCTGCAATAAATTCTCATGTTCAGTTCAAGAGCAAATCTGAATTTCTTAGAAATAGATTCTAAAAAGTTTCCTCCGCTTCCGTTGATATCCATACCGGACATCGCTGTTCGATAGCGAACACTTGCATCGACTTTTATCGGTGATGCCTTGTCTGCTTCTCGGTTCACGGTAAAGTATGCTTCATACATAGCCGTAAATACGTCCATTTCAAAAGGAGATGTAAGAATCAGACCGAAATCGAGAATTTTATTGAATGCAGATACGGAAAGTCCGTATTGGAAAAGCATGTTTTTTAATTGTTTTTCGTTGTTGTACTGCATGCTTCTGACATTTTGATAGTTAAATCCGAAATATCCCGGATAAAATCCGTCGGTTTTGAATATTACACCGAAAGGAATAGAAAGCAGAAAGCCGGAATTTTCTAAATGAATAAACTCGCCTTTTGCCTTTATAGATGTGGCAACATCAAAATTTTCATTTTTCCACAAAAACGCCGTCTCATGTGAAAGTGAAATCTTTGCGTATTTACCGAATGTATAGCTTAATGAAATCGGAAGCGTCAATGTACGAACAGAGTCCGACCATTCCGGATTTCTGTAATATTTTACATCAGCAAAATCTTTGGCATTTAAAAGGTTGTTTTCGTTTACATCGAAGTCAAACCCGAAGTAAAGAGCCGTGTCCAATTCGAGATTTTCGATAGGAATATAAGATGTAACGGAAAAATCACTTCCTACAATTAAAATGTCCGGGTCGGCAATGTCCGGAATGTAAGCCATAAAAGATAACTGCGGTAAATATCCGCTGCTTGCATTTGTGAAAACTCTGTCTATGTCTATATGAAAATAAAGCCCGTGTTCTTTGTCGCAAGGTTGAAAAAAACGATTGTGAAATTGTGAAAAAAGTAAGCCGTCTCCAACACTGATATAAGGAGTAGTTCCTATTTTGAAATAAATCGGAGAATTCGGTTTACCGTAACTGATGAAATCAATGAAATTTAGAATTTTACAAAATGTCAGATACGCATCCTCTGTATAATTGTAATCAGATGTGTAAAATTGAAAGAATTCCGGGGTGTTTCTGAAGCGAAAATTGAAGTCAAAACCTATTCCGAAATCGTTGATAAAGAAAGACGGTTTTAGAAAAAGTGTCGCAAAGTCTTTTGTTCCGCTGAAATTTGAAGACATCCCTTCGAATTTTGCACCGGCTTCGAGATTGGCTTGAAACTGCAAATCTTTCTTTTGTTTGAATTCATTTTTTTCATTCAAAGGTGAATCCTGATTGCTCGGGTATTCAATGTTGAATGTGAGTGAATTTATATTTAACGGAAATAAACATATCGCAACAGTAAAAAATGCGAGTAAAATATTCTTTTTTATCATAATCAAACTCTGTTTGTACTATAATATACTTTAAAAACTAAGACTTTAAAATAAAGTTGCAGCATAATATCACAATGGCACAAGGTTTACTTGCTTTTTTTCGGTGTGATAATGGAAAAAAGTTAAGAAATAAAAGAGTGTTTCTTTTTAGAAACATTTTTATTGATTTTTTTTTTGAAAGATTGTAAGCTGATGATGTCTTAATAAGGAGGAAACGTAATGGAATCAAGAATTAAGATACAGTGTGAAACCTACAAACCGTCTCGTTTGAAAAAAAGTTTACGCGGAATCAAAAGACTTTGTTTGATTGCTTTTTATGTGTCGTTGGTAGTGATTTTGTTTAGTTTTGCAGAAAGTAAAACTACGGCAATGGCAAAGAATGTTTCTTCGGAAGAATTAAGAAGTATACAGCAAGAAAAAATGTCACAGAGTGAAGATATTAAGCTTAATTATTATACCGGTGTGATTGAAAATGAAAACATCGCAAAGCTTGCAATTAATTATTCTGAAAAAGAAGGAATCGATACATCTTTGTTGGTTGCACTGATGAAAACGGAGTCAAACTTTAATCCTAATGCGATTAATTATAATTACAACGGATCTGTAGACCGCGGGCTTTGTCAGTTGAACAGTAAGACTTTCCCGAATTTATCAAAGAAAGATTTTTATGACCCGGAAACAAACATAAGAATTGCAGCATCTTTTTTACGCTGGTGTTTGGAAAATTCCGATTACAATTTAGTCAGAGCGTTGGCTTATTACAATGCCGGTTGGGGGAATGTAACAAACGAAAATGTCGGAGATTTGACATTGAATTATATCCAAAAGATAACAACTTATAAGAAAACCTTTGACGATGAGTTGGAACTGTTAGAATTAAACTATTAAAATATAAAAAGAAGAGCTTCCCTGATATGAGGAAGCTTTTTTTATTTTGCATTTATAGGGAAATAAGCGGTGACTTGTATGAAAAAACTGCGAGTGTTTATATTTTTTTTGCTATCGGTAATGAATTCCAAACTTTTTGGCTGGGAATTTTATGTATATCATACGACAGATATTGCTCCGCAGATTTCTGTTGAGGAAATACAGCCGTTTGATTTGTATGCTCACGATATAAAAAAAACTTTTTTCAAAAACGAAAAAATGCCGTGCGGATATTACTCCGGCAAGATTGCGGTTTATTACGGGGAGTTGAAAAAACTGCCGGCAGAGAATAAACGTGTTTATATTTTTGTAGTGCCGCATGAAATTCGCAGTAAAGGCGGGCAATTGAAAAAGAAAGATACTCAAGAAACAATCAAGTACGTTTTTGTAGGTGAGAATTTTTCGACATCAGAATTGTGTCATGAATTGTGCCATGCGATTGCCGGCTTGGGAGATGAATACGCCGAGGCTGGAGGAATGTTCCCGGAAAATCTAAAAAAGCCAGACGGAAAGACGATTTATCCGAATCTCACATGGTACGAGAGTGATTTTGAAGAATGGAAAGAAATCTCTGATTCCGAAATTTATTTTCCCGCAGGTGCCGGATATGATGCGGGAATTTTTCATGCTTACGAAAATTGTTTAATGAAAGATTTGTCTGTGCCTCTTTGCCCGGTTTGTCGCTTTTATTT
>JAXJQT010000284.1:0-3935 GCA_036311025.1 Spirochaetota bacterium | reverse complement strand
GCTCAGTTGGGAGAGCGTCTGCCTTACAAGCAGAATGTCGTCAGTTCGATCCTGGCACTGCCCATTATCCTTTTTTAAATAAAAAGGAACAAATTGTATTTATTAAAAACCGGGCGGTTAGCTCAGTTGGGAGAGCGTCTGCCTTACAAGCAGAATGTCGTCAGTTCGATCCTGGCACTGCCCAATTTTTGAAATTAAGACGGTTGATTTTCAATCGTCTTTTTTTTATGATTTGAAGTCTAAAAAACTTTTTAAAATAAAAAGGATAAATATTTTTATAATGAAAAAGTTTGATAAGCTTGTAGATATTATTGCTATTCTACGCGGTGAAAATGGCTGCCCTTGGGATAAAAAGCAAACGCATGACTCATTGTTGCCGTTTCTTTTTGAAGAAAGTAACGAAGTGGCTGATACAATTGTAAGTCAGGATTATAAGCATTTACAAGAAGAATTAGGCGACTTACTTCTTCAGATAGTTCTTCATTCTCAAATTGCAAAAGAAAATAATTATTTTTCAATCTCTGATGTTATAGATTCAATTTCTGAAAAAATGATTCGCCGTCATCCACATATTTTTTCCGGTGTAAAAGTGGAATCAGAAGACGATGTTAATCGTTTGTGGGATGAAATTAAAAAGCAAGAACGGAAAAATATTAATAAACAAAATGACTCGATATTAGAGAATGTTCCGGAAAATTTATCGGCTTTACCGAAAGCGAAAAAGATTCAGAATGAAGTAATAAAAAACGGATTTGATTGGCCCAAAGATGACTATTTGTCAGTTATAGGAAAAGTAAAAGAAGAAGTGAAAGAAATAGAAGATGCGATTCAAAATGGTGATTTTGAACATATTGAAGCGGAAATTGGCGATTTATTATTTGCAACAATTCATTTGGCAAAACATTTGGATGTGGATGCTGAAACTGCTTTATTTAAGTGTAATAATCGTTTTTCACAAAGATTTCGTTTGGTGGAACTTTTAGCAAAGATTTCTGATGATAAAAAGAGATTGAAAGATTTTACTCATGAACAATTATTAGAATTTTGGCGAAAAGCAAAGATTTTGCTTTCAGAATCTTCTTTTGGTGAGGCATTAGAAAATCTTAAGGCAAAGTACGAGTCTGGAAAAAAATAGCTTGTAGAATTGCAATGAACAAATATTATTATTAATAATATTTGCTATATTGGAATAAATTATTAATTACATATAGTTTTTGGATGGGAATAAATGTTTCAAAATATTGAAGATACTCTGGATTATATATATTCTTTCACAAATCTTGAAAAAACAGGTACATCGACATCGTGTTATTCTTTAGATAATATAAAAAATATTTTGGAATGCTTAGGAAATCCTCACAGCAGACTTAAATTTATACATATTGCAGGTACAAAAGGTAAAGGCAGTACTTCATTATTTATTACAAGGCTTTTATTGGAATGTGGATACAATACGTTGACTTTTACTTCCCCTCACCTGATAAGGACAAATGAACGTATTACATACAACATGATGGAAATTTCAGATGAAGATTTAATCGATATTACCAATTCATTAAAAAGTATTTTTGAAAAAAATAATTTAATACCTACGACATTTGAATTTTTCTTTGTTATTGCAATATTATATGGAATCCAAAAAGATGTAGATTATTTTGTAATAGAAACCGGACTTGGCGGACGGCTTGATTGTACGAATATTATTACGCCGCAGATATCGGTGATTACAACGATAGGTTTTGACCATACGGAAATTTTAGGCAATACGATAAAGCAAATAGCAAAAGAAAAAGCCGGAATTATAAAGTCAAAATCGCCTGTTATTCTTGGAAAACAGATTTATAGATGTAGCAATGTGTTTTCAAATATTGCAAAGAAGCAAAGCTCTCCTTTCTTTTCAGTGAAGAAAGTTTATAAGGTTAGAAATATTCGCTACAAAGATGAAGGCATTTCTTTCTCATTCAAAAGAAAAGGTAAAGATGAAGTGGATTTCTTGTTGCCGTTTTACGGAAAACATCAAATTTGGAATTTTCTTACAGCATTAGAAACAGTGTTGCAAATATCACCTAATTTAATTGAACATTTGAAAATATATGATTCTATAGATTTAAGTATTCCCGGAAGAATTGAGTTGTTGTCATCGTCGGACAATGTTTTTATTGATACGGCACATAATAAAGAATCAATAGATAGCTTGGTTGCAGCATTGAAAAAACATTTTCCTAATAAAAAATGGAATGTATTGTTAAGTGTGTGTACTACGAAAGATGTTTCCTATATAAGCAAGAAAATTTCAAAGATTGCTGAACGTGTTTTAGTGACTAACCTTTCGTCATATAAAAATGCGAATGTACAGCAATTGACTGAAGAATTACGCAAACATTGTGGTAATGTTGAACTTATTCCGGAACAAGAAAAGGCATTTGAAGTGTTTATGACAGATAAAAAATATTCAAATGTAAAATTGGTTACAGGCTCTTTCTACTTATCCGGTCCGTTCAAAGAATGGTATTTACAGCGTTAAAATTAGTTTAGTAGACTCTTTTAAAAATATTTTTGTTACAGTGTTTTATAGATTTTGCATTGGCAAAAAAATAAAAGGATAACGGAAATAAAGGAGTAAATAACAAAATTATTCCTAAAGTTATATTGTGTTTTTTTAAATATGCAGCAGTTTTGGGGTCATGAAAAAAAGTCTTACTTGTGTTTAATGTATTATATGGACATTTCCACGGAGGAATCGGAGATTGACACTTCCAGTCTTTGTTTTCTGAATCTTTAATATTGCAATTGCATGAAAGCATAACTATTAACCTTAACTATATTGATTAATAAGAATATATTCATATTTTTTAGAACCTTCTCTTTTCAAGAAGGTTTTTTACTTGATAAAGTTTTTTTATTTAATATTAGATTAATAGATTAAAATACTTATTGTTTTTTTGCATATTTAAATAAAGAGGAAAAATGGCTAATATTTTAGATTATGTTAGATGGCGTGGTGATTTGGATTTTGAATCATCATGTTTTAATGAAATTGACAATCTGATTTTATCTCAATTAGTTTATATTGATTTTGCAGGTATTGTTTCTGATAACAATAAAAATGTTCTTACTTTAAAAGATGTCAGTGATATTTTCTTTTCTAATCATGATAAATCTTGTGTCAGTTTAGGTGTATTGTTGCCTAAAGAAATTATCACATTGTTAGAGCTTACAGGTAAAAGTCGACGTTTCGGTAATATGAAACTCTCGTGTTATGTAAATCATATCGATAAGGTAAAACAAGAACAATTTTCTGCTATGACTTTTGAATTGAATGACGGGCTTTTCATTGCTTTTCGTGGAACAGATGATACATTAGTCGGCTGGAAAGAAGATTTTAATATGTGTTTTGTAAGTCCGGTCCCTGCTCAAGAAGAGTCTGTAGAATATTTAAATCACGTATTATCTTTGTATACAAAGCGTTCCGGTAAAATACGTCTTGGAGGTCATTCTAAAGGTGGAAATTTAGCTGTATATTCAGCAACTTATTGTCCTAAGAATTTTAAAAAAAATATAGTTGCTGTTTATAATAACGACGGACCGGGTTTTGATGAGGCAATGATGAAAAATCCGTTATATCAGGAAATTTTAAATAAGACGACTACATTTTTACCGCAATCTTCTACCGTAGGAATGTTGTTGTCACATGAAGAACCATATATTGTTGTCAAAAGTACGGCTTCCGGATTGTTTCAGCATAATGTTTTTTCATGGCAACTAATAGGAAAAGAATTTGTAACAGCATCATTAAGCAATAGCAGTAGACTTCTTGATAAAACTTTGAAAAATTGGTTAGCCGGTATGGATAATAAGCAACGAATGCGTTTTGTTGATATTTTGTTTGAAATATTAGCAGGAGACAATGCTGAAAAATTAAAAGATTTAAAAAT
>JAXJQT010000283.1:0-1674 GCA_036311025.1 Spirochaetota bacterium | reverse complement strand
TTCCTGCACTTGCCGGATTAATCGGCGGAATGGGAGCCGGAGCAGCTTATACAACAGTACGAGTTTTGGGAAAACGCGGAGAAAAAGGACCGTATATCGTGTTTTTCTTTTCGGCTTTTTCATGCCTTGTGGTGTTGCCGTATTTGCTTTTTAATTTTTCACCGATGACACTTTTTCAATTGCTGGTGTTGATTGGTGCAGGTGTAGCCGCAGCCGGCGGGCAATTTGCTATTACGGCGGCGTATTGTTACGCTCCGGCACGGGAGATTTCGATATTTGACTATACACAAATAATATTTGCGTCGCTGCTGGGCTTTGTAATGTTCGGTCAAATTCCCGATGTCTGGAGCGTGGTCGGATATGTGATAATCTGTTCGATGGCAATAGCGATGTTTTTTTATACGGCAAAAAAATAATTTTTTAATAATAATTAAGGTCTGTCCCTTTTTTGCAACTGCCCAGACCTCTATGCTGAGATGGAATTAACGGTGAGTTCACTGTGTGAACGTAATAACGCATTCACTTGATGTTTACTGACGTAAACATTTCGTTCGTTTGTTTTGCAAACTCACCACAGTTCATGCTATCGATTCGTTTTCCATTTTCTGCGAAAATCTGCAAGCCGAATCGTAGAACAAAGTATTTAACGTAGTTAAATACCGAAATGGAATTAAGGTCTGGGCACTGTGAATAATGAAGCAATATTTACAAGTAACGATATAAGTAGTTGTACAAATTGCAGATGATTTAAAGAGAATAGGAGATGTAGAAAAATGAAAATCTTAGTGATATACAAAAGTAAGACCGGATTTACAAAATGGTATGCAGAAATAATTGCAAAAGTTGCAAAAGCTGAGCTTATTGATTTTAAAGACATGACAACTTCTAAGATGTCAGAGTTTGATGTGGTTGTCTACGGAGGCGGATTGTATGCCGGGAAAGTGAACGGTTTTAAAAAAGCAAAAGAGATGTTTGCAAAAAGTTCTGCAAAAAAACTTGTTGTGTTTGCTACCGGAGGAACACCTAACAGTGTGACAGAAGAAATAGAGAGGATATGGAAAAACAATTTGTCTGAGGAAGAGATTGTATCTATTTCTCATTTTTATATGCAAGCCGGACTTTGTTATGAAAAGATGTCTTTTCCTGATAGAACACTTATGAAAATGTTGGCGAAGGTATTAGACAAGAAACAGAATAAAAATGAATTTGAAGAAGGCTGGGAGCAAGCGATAAAAAAATCTTATAATATTTCGGATGAAAAATATATACAGCCTCTTATAAAATGTTTGCAGGATGAGTAAGGTGACGAAAAAATGAAAACTTATTTACCTATAACGATAAAATACAGTCCTATCAGAAAATTGGCGTTGATTCCTTTTGAAAAACATCCTGATACGATTTACAGAGGATTCGAATTGCAGTTTATTGACGGACAGCCGCATGGAACCGGGTATCGTGTGCTCGGGTACAGAAATGATAATTTTGTAGACGTTTATGATGATGTGGCGTTGAAGTTTATAGAAGACGAAAAGTTTAATGTGGCAGAGAATGGATTGAAAGAGCATGTTCAGACACCAATCAACAATGTGCGTTTTTGCAAGGCGGATGGTAATCAGATAATAAGCTTTGAATTTACTGACATTCAAAACAGGAAAATATCAGTACATATAGAGG
>JAXJQT010000282.1:0-4939 GCA_036311025.1 Spirochaetota bacterium | reverse complement strand
CAGCTCTGGATACATGAGAACCGGATGTCGCTGGATTATTGCAATCATCATAAGCACAAACCGGATTGTCACTGTGAGCATTGTTTTTCCAGTGGTCAAGCCAAGTGTCGCAAGGATTCGGTGTGGTTCTGAAAATATTTGAAACTTTGTAAATCATATTTGCTCCAAATTGATAAAAAGTAATGACTTTGTCGGTACTGTTTTTGTCGTATAAAAAAACAATTTTGTCTGGAACGGCAAAATGTTCTTTTAGAATAATTGTATTCATATCATTTTTTATTTTGTATTTTCAATGATTTCTTTGGATTCGTTATGATTAGTATATTTTTTGAAAAATCTATGATTATGTTTGTGAAAAAAATCTATATAGTTATGAAAAAAAATAATAGCGAGGTGATTTATGAAATTAATGATAGCGTCTGATATTCACGGAAGTGCGTTTTATTGTGAAAAATTGTTAAATGCTTTTAATCAGGAAAATCCGCAACGTCTGTTGTTACTGGGAGATTTGCTTTATCACGGACCGCGTAATGATTTACCTAAGGATTATGCTCCTAAGAAAGTGATTTCTATGCTAAATGCAGTCAAGGATAAAATCATTTGCGTGCGTGGTAACTGTGAGGCGGAAGTAGACCAAATGGTTTTGGATTTTCCGGTTTTATCAGAATCTCTGTTAATGTTTTTAGATGACAGACTTATGTTTGCGACACACGGACATATTTATAATGAAAATAAACTTCCGGCGTTACAGGCGGGTGATGTTTTTTTACAAGGACACACTCATGTTCCCGTAATGAAAAAAGAAGGTGGTTTTTTATTTATAAATCCGGGTTCAGTTTCTATTCCGAAAGAAAACAGCGAGCATTCTTATATGATTTATGAGAACTCGTGTTTTACCCTGAAAAATCTTGACGGTGACAAGTTGGCAGATTTCAATCTATTGAAATAATGCAGTCAAGAGCTTCTTCATAACGCCCCAGAGCGAATAAAGCACGACTTTTATCCTTTATTGCATTTTTTTCATTCGGATTGAGTTGCAGTGCTTTGTTGCAACAGAAAATAGCTTCGTGATACTGTTCTAAGTCTATCAGTATTGCAGCTTTTTGAGAATACAAACTCGCATCTGCCGGGCGTTCTTTTAGTTTGTCATTAAAATATGCTGTCTTTTCTTCATAGTTTTCTATTTTGCTTTTCAATTCATTTGCTTGTTTTTCTACAAATTCTCGTGTGAGCAAATTCTTTCTTTCGTTTTCATTTTCTATTTGTGTTGCCGTTTCTTCACAATCTTGAGATTCTTTTATTTGATTCATGTGTTTTAAAATAGTGGCTTTTGTTTTGTAAGATTGACTGAGAGCAGGATTTGTACCGATTGAGGCATTTATATAAACAAGAGCTTCTTTTGTTTTTCCCAAGTGATAACAGCAAATGCTTTGTAAGCTGAGTATATCGGTAAAATATTCGCTTTTGTAGGCAGCAGAAATTTTGTTTAATACGGCAAGTGCTTTTTTGTATTGTTTGAGCTCTTTGAGTGATAATGCTTCGTAATATGATTGTCTGATAGCAAAATCTGATTGTCCCGAACAAATTTTATGTGCAAAGTTAAAATATATTCGTGCCTTTTTATAATCCTTTAAAAGAAAATATGCCATTGCAAGTTCCGAAAAGGCATTTGCTGAGTTTTCTCCGTTTTTAATTGCGGATATGAAAAATGAAATTGCTTGTCGGTAGTCTTTTTGTTGCGATAAAACACAGCCTTTTAAAAAAAATAACTTTTGTGATTTTATATTAAACTTCAATGCTTCTTCTATTCGTTGTAATGCTTTTTTCGGAAAGTTTAAGTGTAACAGTGTGATTATTTCTTCTATGTAAATGTCGATGTCTTGCGGAGAAAGTTCTCTTGCATTTTCAAAACAGCCTATCGCTTCAATATATTTTCCTTGATAAAGGAGAGATTTACCGCGATAGAAATAAGCTTGAGCATTTTCGTTTTCTTCCAAAAACAAGGCAAAAAAATGTTGAGCTTGTTCATAGTCTTTTTTTTTATAAAAATAGAATGCTTTGTCAAGAAGTTTGCTGTCAGAGTTTTTTACAATATAAGCAGTTTCTTTGTTCATTTCAGAGTGTCTCCTTGATAGCTGTGACCTTATTCCAAGTTACTCATGCCGGATAAAAAAATAAAATGAAATCTTTGTTCTTTTCACATTTGATACGTTAAGGAAAAATTCAGATTTCCGAAATAAACAACGGGGGGAGAAAGTCTATGGACTATAATAAAGATTATGTAGAAAAACATCTGATTGCTTATTTGGGGAATAAGCGAAAATTATTACCGTTGATTTTGGAAGGTATAAAAAACACTTCACACGATATAAAAAGCAATTCAAAATTCTTAGACTTATTTGCCGGTACCGGAGTAGTTTCGAGAATGGCAAAGTCATTGGGATTTGAAGTTCATTGCAATGATTGGGAAGAATATTCTTATCAGATAAATCGTGCCTTTGTAGGACTTGACGCTTCAATTTTAAAGACCGGTTTTGCCGAGTTGGGCGGAATTGATACGGTATTGGAATATCTTAATATGATAGATGATGCAGCCAGAGAAGACAGATACATAAGTGAATATTATTGTCCGGCTGACGATAACAATCCTGATATTTTAAATGAAAGAATGTTTTATTCTCATGCAAACGGTTTGCGTATTGACGGGATAAGAGCTCAAATCGCAAAATGGGAAAAGCAAGGCGTGATTACCGAAGATGAAAACAGTTTACTGTTGGCTCTTTTATTGTACGAGGCTTCTACTCGTGCGAATACGTCCGGTGTTTTCAAAGGTTTTCACTGCGGATTCGGCGGTACTCACGGTGATGCATTGAGCAGAATTTTAAAAACTTTACAACTTGTAAAACCTGTTCTTTTGCCCGGTAAAGGTTATGTTTACAATGAAGACGCATTGAAATTGTCCGAACAGCTTCAAAATACACGCTTCGGAATTGTTTATATGGATCCGCCGTACAACCAGCATCAATACGGTTCAAACTATCATTTACTTAATACAATCGCACGTAATGACAAACCTGATATTAATAAAAATATTATGGTAGACGGCAAAAAAACTAACAAGTCTGCGATACGAAGTGACTGGACTAAAACAAAATCTACATTCTGTTACAAGTCATCGGCGGAAGCAGATTTTAAAAAGTTAATTGATAATATAAATGCAGAACACTTGATGATTAGTTATTCTACCGACGGAATTATACCGTTTGATAATATTTTAGATATTTTATCTACAAAAGGAAAAATGAATATAGTTTCCAGTGAATATACTAAGTACAGAGGCGGAAAGCAGGCTCTGACAACTAAGGTAAAAAATGTAGAATTTGTAATCTTGGTTGATTGTACGGAAGAAAAGAAAATTGTTTGCGATATGGGAGCAAAAAAAGCGCCTGTGGTTGCTGCGACAAAAGAAACGACTGCGTTGGATGAAATTAAAAAATTCTTGATTATAGATAAGATAAAAGTAGAACTGCAAAAAGATTTCAGTTGTAAATTGTTGGAAAAACAAGGTTTCGACTGTGAGAAAACTGACAGCGGCTTTGTATTTTCAAAGAGTTATACAAACAACGAATTGATATTAAGAACTGATTTTAACAGCTTTGCGGAACAAGAATCGGTTCTTGAAAAAATAAAGAATTTCTCATGTGATGAGCTTGAAAAAATCTACACAGATTTGCAAATGGGAACGTCTCTTACACGTGAAGAAGAGTTGTATCAAGATTTAGAATTGATGAAATTCTTCCACGACAGAAAAAGATATTTTGCAATGCCTAAATTGTTTGGAAAAATGGTTTTAAACCTTAATAAGTTTAATAATACAAGTGCATATATTCCGTCATTGAATGCATTGGAAACATTGCTTGCTTATTTTATCGAAACAATGCCGCAATGGAAAAATCAAAATGTATTGGGACTCAAAGCATTTCACGATTTGGAACATTTGATTTTACGCAAGCTTGAACATTCGGCTCATGACGGTATTGACGGTGTTTTGGAAATAAAAGAGTCAATCGGTATGGCGTACGACAGATTGATTGAAGTGTTACACAGTCAAAAGAAAACAAGGGCGACAAAAAGTATTGCTGTTTAGTTTTTTTGGAGAATAAATATGGAATATCATAATCCATTGATTGCATATATAGATTCTGCGGCATTGGAAAATAATATAAATGTCGTGAAAAATAAATTTCCGGATAAGGAAATTATTTTGCCGGTAAAAGCAAATGCTTACGGTCACGGAAGTGTATTGGTTTCGCGATTGGCACAAGATTGCGGAGTGAAATTTTTTGCATTGGCACGAATAAACGAGGCGTTGGAATTACGTCTTGCCGGTATTGACGGACAAATGTTGGTTCTTGCGGATGACTGGAATGTTGACAACTTGAGATTGGCGGCACAGTACAATATCGGACTGACCGTAAGCAGTACAGAATATCTTGAGTTTTTGGAAAAAACGGCACAACAGGAAAATAAAATTTTTTCTATTCATGTAAAGTTGAATACCGGCATGTTTAGATTGGGCGTAGATGCGGAAAATGTTGTTTTATTTGCAAAAAAACTCTCCCTTTGCAAAAAGTTGCATTTGGTATCTGCATTTACTCACTTTGCACAAAGCGACGAAGATGTCGGCGTTACTTTGGAGCATATAAAAATGTTCGGTCGGTCATTGGATATTTTAGAGTCTTACGGTGTGAAGCCGGATTTTTATCATTTATGTAATTCCGGCGGTGTGGAAAATCTGTCAAATGAAGTTGATAAAATAATTTCCGGCAGTACGGCAGTGCGTCCGGGAATGATGGTTTACGGTTATTCACAGGCAATTTCCGTTGATGAAAAAACTCCGTTGATTCCGGTGATGAATTTGTGCAGTACGGTACTGCAT
>JAXJQT010000281.1:0-5971 GCA_036311025.1 Spirochaetota bacterium | reverse complement strand
TTCTATGATATACGTAAAACCGACAATTCCTATTCCCATTCCGATTGCTAACGGAATTAAAAACAGAATGTTTTTACGCAAATCTTTGAACAAAGTTGTCAAACTTTCAATAAGTCGGTCGTAAATACCGAATGTTACCATCATTGTTCCGCCGCTTACTCCGGGAATAATATTAGCAATACCTACTATCATTCCGCAAAATATACGTTTCAGTACATCCATGAAAATCTCCTCATCATTTTTTGAAACGCAACATATAAGAAAATCTTTTTTTAGACAAGACAATTTGCTCACTTGCGAACTTAAATCTTCCTATAAGTCAAATGAATAATTGAAAAAAACACTTTTTTATAGTATTTTGTAAATTTTTTCAGACACTGACTATAAATGACTTTTTTCATAATAAATATTTTTATTCATGGGGGTAAAAATGAAACCAGGTACATTCCGAGGCGGAGTTCATCCGTTCGACGGAAAAGAATTATCAAAAAGCAAACCGATAACAACTCTTTTGCCTAAAGGGGAAATGGTGTTTCCAACTTCTCAGCACATCGGAGCACCGGCAAATCCTCTGGTAAAACCCGGAGATTCAGTTCTGGTAGGTCAGAAAATCGCTGAAGCACAGGGCTTTATCAGTGCGAATATTATCAGTTCTGTTTCCGGAACCGTAAAGGCAATAGAACCACGTCTTACGACATCGGGAGCTATGACAGAATCTATTATTATAGAAAATGACGGTGAGTATAAAAAAATCGACGGATTCGGCGTTGAAAAAGATTATACAAAACTTTCAAAAGATGAGATTCGTACAATCATCAAAGAAGCCGGAATTGTCGGAATGGGCGGAGCTGCCTTCCCTACTCATGTAAAACTCACTCCGAGAGATGAGGCAAGTATCACTCATGTAATAATAAACGCGGCAGAATGTGAACCGTATTTGACATCTGACTACAGAATGATGTTGGAAGAACCGCAAAACCTCATTACCGGACTGAAAGTTATTTTGAGCTTGTTTGATAATGTAAAAGGTGTAATCGCTATAGAAAATAATAAACCGGACTGCATAGAAACTCTCGATAAATTATTAACACAGCAAGACAAAGAAAAAATCTGTGTTATGCCGTTAAAAGCTAAATATCCGCAAGGTGCAGAAAGAAACCTCATTTACGCCGTTACGGGAAAGAAAATCAATTCAAAAATGCTTCCTGCCGATGCCGGCGTGATTGTCAATAATGTAGATACCGTAATTTCAGTGAAGAATGCCGTTTGCAACAACATTCCGTTAATCAGACGAATTATTACGGTTACCGGTGACGCAATCGTAAATCCGCAAAACTTTTCCGTACCTACCGGCACATGCTATCAAGAATTAATTGATGCAGCCGGCGGATTTAAATCAACGCCTGAAAAAATTATTTCCGGCGGTCCTATGATGGGAACAGCTTTATTTACAACCGCAATTCCGGTAACAAAAAATTCATCTGCGATACTTGCACTGACAAAAGACGAAGTCGCCGATAAACCGGAAACTCCATGTATCAGATGCGGTCGCTGTGTTTCCGTATGTCCGAGCCGATTGATTCCGCAAAGATTACAAGAATATTCAAATCGTTTTGATAATGAATCATTTGAAAATAATTACGGAATGGAATGTTATGAATGCGGCAGCTGTACTTTTGTTTGTCCGGCAGGTCGCAAACTGACTCAATCATTTAAAGAAGCTCGTAAAAGTATTATCGCTCAACGAAAAAAGAAGTAACAGGAGAAAATAAATGAGTGAACAATTATATCATGTATCATCTTCGCCTCACATCCGCAGTAAAGTTACTACTGCGTCGATAATGAGAGATGTAGCATTGGCACTTTTGCCGTCATGTTTATTCAGTGTATATTGGTTTGGATTGCGTGCATTGGTAGTATTGGCAATTTCGGTAATAAGTTGCCAAGCCGCAGAATTATTATATTTTCGATTAGCCGGTAAAAAAAGAGCCGCTTATGAATGCAGTGCAATCGTTACCGGACTTTTACTCGGAATGAACTTACCGTCAACCATTCCGTTATGGATTCCGATTGTCGGCGGGTTCTTTGCCATCATCGTAGTAAAAGAGCTATTCGGCGGACTGGGAAATAACTTCATGAACCCCGCCCTTGCTGCACGTTGTTTTCTGTTGATATGTTTTGCCGGCCCCATGACATCATTTTCCGTAAAAACTGCATCTTCAAATTTTTGGTTGGGAGCAGCTTCCGTTGACGGACTTTCAAGTGCAACTCCGCTTGCCGTAATAAAAAATGCCGAAACATCTACTGATTTACCAACTTTATTTGATATGTTCTTCGGATTTACCGGAGGAGTTATCGGGGAAACAAGCATTTTATTTTTATTACTCGGTGCATTATATCTTTTGATTCGCAAAGTTATCAGCTTGAGAATTCCTTTAACATATATTTTATCATTCAGTGTCTTTGTACTAATTGCCAATTTGGTAAAAACCGGAAATCCTGACTTTATGGGAATCGCACGTCAATTATGCGGCGGCGGTTTGATATTGGGAGCTTTTTTTATGGCAACAGACTATGTAACTTGCCCGATTACTCCTATGGGAAAAATAGTATTCGGAATATGCTTGGGAATCGTCACTGCAGTATTCAGACTTTTCGGGAATAATGCAGAAGGCGTTTCATACGCAATAATCTTTTGTAATATGCTTATTCCGTTAATCGAAAAATTGACCGTTCCCGCAGCATTCGGACTTTCTAAAAAAGGAGGCAATGCAAATGGAAAATAAAAATGCGACCAAAGCAATTTTTATCGATGCCTTTTTGTTATGCTTGATAACGCTGTTTGCTGCGTTGTGTCTCGGTGCAGTTTATGAAATTACTAAAAAACCTATCGAGATTGCCGGCAAGAAAGCTGAAAAAAAAGCGTTATCTGCCGTTATTCCCGGAGCTCACAACTTTAATGCTATTCCCAAAGAATTTTCTATCGTCGACCCGGAAGATGTTTTGCGTGAAAACGGTTTTAAAAAAATTAAAATTGAAGATACAAAAATCGTATTTGATGAAAACGAAAACGGTATAGGTTATGTAATGCGTATCAATTCATCAATCGGTTACAGCGGCGATATTATTTTCCTGCTCGGATATAGATTTGACGGAACTACAACCGGAATCGAATTTCTTGCGGTAAGCGAATCTCCGGGGCTTGGTTTAAATATTAAGGAAGATTTCTTTAAAAATGACTTTAAAAATAAAAAAACAGAATCTTTTAAATACATTAAAAATCGTGACAAAAACACTCCTAAAAATGACGGCGATGTAGACGCATTAAGCGGTGCTACTATTTCTACAAATGCAGTAGTAGAAGCTGTCAATGCAGGAATCTGTTATGCAAAAAGTCTGGCTGAAAAACAAATCGGTTTCAGTGAAGTTCTGAAAAATCAGGAGGAAAAATGAATAAATACGCAGAACGTGTATACAACGGACTGATAAAAGAAAATCCGACATTCGTATTAATGCTCGGAATGTGTCCTACTCTTGCCGTTACGACTTCCGCCATAAACGGAGCCGGCATGGGACTGACCACAACAGCCGTTCTTATAATGTCAAACTTTATGATTTCACTATTACGCAAGGCAATCCCGGAAAAGGTACGAATGCCGGCGTTTATCGTTATAGTTGCTTCTTTTGTTACCGTAGTGCAAATGGTATTAAAAGCATACTTTTTTTCATTAAACGAAGCTCTGGGAATTTATATTCCGTTAATCGTAGTAAACTGTATCATACTCGGACGTGCAGAAGCCTATGCCTCAAAAAATTCTCCGTTATTATCAATATGTGACGGAATCGGAATGGGACTCGGATTTACAGCCGGACTTACAATCATCGGAATGTTCCGTGAAATACTCGGTGCCGGTCAAATATTCGGAATTACAATTTTACCGCAAGCATTTCCTCGTTTTACCATCTTTGTAATGGCTCCCGGGGCATTCTTTGTACTGGCAGCACTTACGGCTATTCAAAATGCAGTTAAAATGAAGAAAAAAGGCGTAAAAGCATTATCTGAAACTGAAAATTGTGCTTCATGCAGTTTAAATTGCGGTTGTAACGGTTTTTGTCCCGAAAAAAATAAGGAGGCTAAATAATGTTATTACAAAAATTAGGACTTATACTTATAAGCAGTGCGTTGATAAATAACGTCGTATTAAGCCAATTTTTAGGACTCTGTCCGTTTTTGGGTGTATCAAAAAATACAAAAACTGCAGCCGGAATGGGAGCAGCAGTAATTTTCGTTATCACAATCGCAAGTATTTTCACTTGGATAATTTTTAATTACATACTCGTTCCGTTAGGATTGAACTATCTGCAAACTATCGTATTTATAATGGTTATCGCAGCACTTGTTCAGCTTGTAGAAATGATTTTAAAGAAAACAAGCCCGGCATTATACAAAAGCTTGGGAGTTTTCCTTCCGTTAATTACTACAAATTGTGCTGTATTAGGTGTAGCATTGTCTAATGTACAAAACGGTTTCGGACTGCCCAAAAGTGTTGCTTACGGATTTTGTTCGGCTTTAGGTTTTACTATCGCAATCGTTTTGATGGCAGGCATTCGTGAAAAAACAGAAAATTGTGAATCTATTCCGAAAGTTTTTCGCGGGACTCCGTGTGTGTTATTGATTTCCGGACTTATGGCAATCGCATTTACCGGTTTTGCCGGAATAGTCTGATAGGAGGTAAAAAAATATGACATTTTTTCTTCCGATTCTTTACGCAATGCTTGTTGTAGGCATTACAGGATTAATAATAGGTATAATTTTGGGAATCGCCGGAAAACTTCTGGCTGTAAAAGAAGACCCGAGAGTTCGCGGTGTACGTGACCTTTTGCCCGGAAGCAACTGCGGCGGATGCGGTTTCACCGGATGTGATGCATTAGCTGCAGCTATCGTAACCGGACAAGCTCCTATCACTGCATGTGCCGCCGCATTTTCTAATATCGAACAAATCGCTTCTGTCGTCGGACAGACCGCAGAAAAAACTGTCCGCAAAGTCGCTGTTGTTCACTGTGCCGGAACTTGTGATAAAACAAAATTAAAATATGATTATCACGGAATTGCAGATTGCCGAAAAGTTTCCGTTATTCCGGGACATGGAGCAAAACTTTGTACTATCGGTTGTTTAGGTTTCGGCTCTTGTACAAAAGTTTGTAACGAAAATGCAATCAATATAATAAACGGCGTGGCTGTGGTAGACAGAGATTTATGTATCGGTTGCGGTGCCTGTGCAAAAGTTTGTCCTAATGGTTTAATAGAAATCGTTCCGGAAACAGCGAAATACTCTGTGCAATGTTCATCGACAGAACACGGTAAAAATGTACGCGTTGCATGTGATGTCGGCTGTATCGGCTGTAAAATCTGTGTTAAAACTTGTGAGACTCAAGCAATAACAGTAGAAAATAATCTGGCAACAATAAATCCGGATATTTGTACATCTTGCGGAAAATGTGCAGAAAAATGTCCGCGACATATTATTTTAAAAATGAATTAAACATTTTTTATATAAACCTTCCCGATGTGTTTTTTACATCGGGATTTTTTTTGTGCTTGCCCAGACCTCGATTCTGTTTCGGGATACAGGTCTGGGCATTTTATTTTTCCTTGTTTCCTCATGCCCACATCTCAATCCTATTTCCGCATATTTTTCACGTAAAAAAATAGTAAATAATCAATCTGAATGCCATTTCACCTATCTAACGCAAGTGAACAAAATTATTTTTCTCGAGGTTACTATGTCACAAAAAAGAATCATAAAAGACGGCGTTTATTATCATATTACAAATCACTTTCACCAAGGTGTAATTCGTTTCAGAGACAGTAAATGCAAAGAAATATTCATCGAACTTTGTCATAAGGCAAGAAAAAAGTTTAACTTCAAAATTAAGAATCTATGCGTCATGGATACGCACATTCACATGC
>JAXJQT010000280.1:0-10664 GCA_036311025.1 Spirochaetota bacterium | reverse complement strand
TTTTTTAACTTCTTCATGTTCTTCTATCCAGTCATAAACCGATTGTAAGATTTCGGAAGCTCCTTTTTTTACCGCTCCGGACATTTTTTCAATGTCGGCTTTAGCTTCTTCAAGCTTCATTTTGTCAATGTTTTCTTTGAATTGTTGCAATAACGGATGTACTTCTTCCGGTGTATCTTCATCATTTATAAGTTCTTCATACAAATAATCGGCTCGTTTATCCCCACCGAGTTTGATATCCGTACCACGACCGGCCATATTAGTAGCAATAGTTACGGCACCCACACGTCCTGCTTCTGCGATAATATCAGCTTCTCGTGCGTGATTTTTTGCATTTAATACGTTATGGCGAATATGGTGACGAGTCAACATTGCAGACAATTGTTCTGATTTTTCAACGCTTATTGTACCTACAAGAATCGGTTGACCTGTTTTATGAGTATCGATAATATCTTCAACGACAGCTTTGAGTTTTTCACGTTCAGACATATACACACGGTCTGCCAAGTCTTGACGTTGAACTGGTACATGAGTCGGTATTACGACAACATCAAGGTTGTAAATACTTTTGAATTCTCCGGCTTCCGTATCGGCTGTACCGGTCATACCGCCAAGCTTAGAATACATTCTGAAGAAATTCTGGAAAGTAATAGACGCATAAGTCACAGAACGGCGTTGAATAGTGATATTTTCTTTTGCCTCGATAGCTTGATGTAATCCGTCGGAGTAACGTCTTCCCGGTAATGCACGTCCGGTATGTTCATCGATAATCTGAACTTCATTATCTTTTACCATATAATCAACATCACGTTGATACATCAATGACGCACGCAATGCCTGCAAAACATAATGAACATATTCAAAATTTTCTTGGTCATACAACGAACCTTGAATTACATTACGCTCTTGCAAAAGCTGTTCAGCTTTATTCATACCGTCATCGGTAAAAGTTACATTTTTTGATTTTTCTTCAATCTTATAATCACCTACCGGCTTTTGCGGATTGAAAGGGTCTGCCTCATCCGGATAACGTCCATCAGGATTTTTTTCACATTCTTTAAAGAAAGGAACTATTTTTTTTGCAGCAAGAATTTTCTTTGTATCATTTTCTGCCGGTCCGGAAATAATCAACGGAGTTCTGGCTTCATCGATTAAAACAGAGTCAATTTCATCGACTATACAATACGCAAAATCTCGTTGAACTTTCATTGATGCGTCGTAAACCATATTGTCACGCAAATAATCGAATCCAAATTCGTTATTTGTTCCGTATGTAATGTCTTTTCTGTAATTTTCGCGGCGTTCTTGATTTGTCATAGTTGTAAGGATACAACCTACGGAAAGTCCCAAAAACTTATAAACCGGTGCCATCCATTCAGAGTCACGCTTTGCCAAATAATCATTTACCGTAACAACGTGAACACCTTTTGCCGGAAGTGCATTCAAATAAACCGCAGGCGTTGCTGTCAAAGTCTTACCTTCACCGGTTTTCATTTCGGCTATTTTTCCGTGATGCAAAGCCAACGCTCCGATTAACTGCACATCATAGTGACGTTGCCCCAATGTTCTCCAAGCAGCCTCACGAACCAAAGCAAATGCTTCCGGAACCAAATTTTCTAAATCTTCGCCGTTAGCAAGACGTTCTTTAAATTCTTTCGTCTTAGCAGGGAAGTCTTTATCTGCTAATTTTTTTGTATCCGCTTCTAATGAATTGATTTTCTCAATTATTGGTTTTAAACTCTTTAAATATCGCTCATTTTGAGAGCCGAAAAGTTTTGTTAATATCGACATTTCTTACACTCCTACCCGCCTTTTTTCAAAAAGACGGAAAATAATTTATAAATCACCGTTACAAGTCACTAAAACTATTTCTTTGTACGCAAAGTTTTTAATTGTGTACTCATCATTTCTTTCAATTTTTTATACGTTTCAATGTATTGATTATTTTCTTCAATTATCGTCTTACTGTTTTCGTCCGCTGCCAACTTTGCATTCTGAGCCAAATATCCGTCAATAATCAATTGAGCTACATTATAAATATCGGTTTTATTACCTATTTGATCTTTTTTCAAAACTGCGATACGCTTTTTGTCATCAGCACTTTTAGTTTCGCCGTTTGCGTATTTTTGTTCAATCATACTTTCGATTGTTTCATCTTTGTACAAAAGGCTGTTCAACAAATAAATATAATCTTCTACCGATAAACTTTCGCCTTCACGATAACGAAACAAAATTGTTAATGCATCCAAATTTTCCATTGAATAATAATTTCTCGCAGCACTTGCCGGAGTTGAAATAGGAACAATATTTCCCGATAAAGTTTCCATAAACTTTCCGGTTGTACTGTCACGCATTAAAAAATACGCACGATACAAACCATTTTTCTTTGTCCGAACAAAAAACTCGATGAAATTACTTTTTCCCAAGCGTGAAATCTTATCATTCAAAAACATATGAATAGCACGTTCACTGCTTAAAACAGAACTGTCTTTATAAATCATCAATTCATTGTTTTTCATATAAGTCATTATTTCGACAATGTAATCTTGAATCGCACTCTGGGCATACATCGAAACACTGACAGCCAGCAATAAACATATTACAAAAAAACTTTTTTTGTTCACTTATATCTCCGACTCATTAATTACGAAAAAATTCTTCATACAGAACTTCAACTGCTCTTTTTGATTTAGAATGATCATCCTCATCTTTAAAACAAAGAATTACATTTCGTTCACTCGGACCTTGGTCTACAATCTCAATATTTATTCCTGCATTAGACAAACTTGCCGCTATTCGTTCCAATATTCCGACAGACTTTCTCATTCCCTGTCCTACGACACACATCAAAGAACGATTGCGACTGATTTTTACTTTATCCGCTTTTAATTGATGTTTTAAATACTCATTAAATTCTTCAAAATCAATTTCTTTACGTACAGATTCACTTATTCCGAAATGAATAGACTTTTCTTTAAAATCGCTTTCTTTCGCCAAAATAGCAATCGTATCAATACTTGTCGCAATCTGCTCAATACTGATTCTGTTCTCTCTGAACAACGCCATAACTTTTTCGGCAAAACCGATTTCTTCATTCATCATTCTTTTTTCAATATTGATTACACAAATTCCTTTTAAACCGGCAATTCCGATTACCGGACGATTTTCGACATGTTCTCTGTCATGAACAATCAATGTTCCGCGACTGTCAGGTTTCAATAAATTTTTAATATTTACGGGAATCCCTGCGTTCATAACCGGCAACATAGCTTCCTGATGAAGTACATTAAAACTGATATATGAAAGCTCTCTTATTTCCTTGTAAGTAACTTCATTCATCAATTCCGGATTCTTTACGATTCTCGGGTCTGCACAATAAATTCCGTCAACATCTTTCCAGTTTTCATAAAGAGTTGCGTCTATAGCGGCTGCAATATCGGCAGCAGTTTTATCTGTTCCGCCGCGACTGTAAATCATCGGCTCTCCGCGATTGCTGATTGCAAAGAAACCCGGATAAACAATAATTCCGTCCATATCTTTAAGACGAGACAAATTGTTGTAAGACTCAGGCAAAATATGACCGTCTAAAGGATTTCCGCCGAGATAATGTCCCATTTCACGAGGGTCTACATAACGAGCTTTCAATTTTCTGATTTCTTTCAAATAATAAGCATCTAGGCGTGAAAATAATTCTTCACCGGAACCGATAATCAATGCACGGAAATGATCCGGCGACAAAGATTCTTTCATTGGTAAACGTTCTTCCAATAATTTCAAAACTCCGTCAATTACTTCTTCCGGAACACCTAACGGTTTAAAAACCGTATAATGATTCAACTTGATTTTCTCTAAAATATCTTCCGGGAATGCACCAGTTTTCAGTGCAGCCTCAGCACCTTCGGTCAAAAGGTCTGTCACTTTAGGTAAACCTTCTACTTTCCCTATAGCAGAATTAACTTTTATTTTTCTATCATGATTTTTTTCAAACAAATCCGCAGCAAGTTTCACGTTTTCGGCACTGGCATTAGCCCATCCGCCAAATTTGGCAACAATATATCCCATAATCAACTTCCTTTTTCTTTAAAAAAACAGCATTCTTGTAACACAATGCAGTTTAATTTGAGTTAATATTTTTGGCGACTATATGATATTTTGTATTAAAAGGCAATATTTAACATCTCTCATTAATTTTTTTTAACCTTAATTCGAATATTGTCTAAACGTAAAAAATAAATACTTTTCATAAATAAGTTAAAATTGAAATCATGACAATATTGTGTTATCCTTTATCAATCTTTTATAGGTGGTAAATGTATGCTAAGACCAAAAAATTCAAACAGACGAAAAAATACTCGATTTGCACTAAATGTTGACGGGCATTATTTTTACCAAGAAAACTGGATTAAATGTAAGATTTACGATCTTAACATAAACGGAGCCTGCCTTTGGTTAAAACAATCTTTCGTCATCGGTGATATTATAAAGGTAAGATTCGGACTTGCGGAAGGTGAAGAAAATACATTTGATACAGTTGTTGCAAATGTCAACGGACCACGAATCGGCATACAATTCGTGGGGCTTGACGAGTTTGACCGCACTTTTATAAACAAAGTAATCAGTGCAAAATCAAAACATTTTAAAATATAGCTTTTATATTAAATACAGTTACTGTTTTAATGTAAGAACAGTAGTTCCCACTTTTATTCTGTCTCCATTTTTTAATTTTACTTTTCTATTCGATGCAATCTTTACATCATTAACAAACGTTCCGTTTGAACTTTCTGTATCTTTAATATAAACACAGTTATTCTCGAATGTAATTACAGCGTGAAATCTTGAAGCTTTCGGGTCAGCTACTACTATTTGATTTGTTTTATCACGCCCGATAGAAAAACATTTATTAGATAAAGGTCTGCTCTGTCCGCCTACTTCTAAATGCGGAACCGTTGATTTTGCATTTATCATTGCATTTTTTCTGATATCTTTAGGGTCATTTACCAAAAACTTCCCCGTTTCTTGCGTAAACAAATTTTTTCCCATTTATACTCTCCTATTTAGTGACTTTATTTACCTCAAACAACTTCGGCAACAGAGTACGATAAAATATAGATAAACATTCATATAAAATGATAATCGCGAAATAAAAATAAATTATATTAAAATAAAAGCTGGCTTTCCCCAATTCTACCGGCAATATTTTCAACATTGCAGGGAAATGCAATATTACATCCCATGAATTGTAACGATAATTTCTGCCTAAAAAAACGCCGAATGACATAAACAACGGAATTACAAATTTTAATATCCATACAACACATTCTTTTGATTTTCCTTCTTGTATAAAAAGCAAAAACTTTCTGAATGCAATCGTATAACAGCTCATTCCTAAAAATATGAAAATAAAATATTGCGGAATCAAACCGTATAGTATCTGTGAATCTGTAAGGTTAAAATATTTATAATCTCGGATTTGTCGAATCAAATGAATCAAATCTGTAATCGTATACGGTGCATTCGGTAAAAAAATAAAAAATACCGCCATCGCAAAAATATGTATTATTCTGAAAACAATTGACGCCACATCTGTTGCCGAATGTTTTTCCCATAATGAACGCTGAAAAATAAAAAACGACATCAACAAAGGAAGCACTGCTAAAATAAGATTAATTCCCATCCAGCTAAAAATATTTTCTAAAAACACAGAACTAATCACTGATTTTCACCCTTACAAATTCGACTTATATTAATAAAAAAACGGCATTATCAAAGTTTTCTTTAATTCTATTTTAATCCCATTTTCGCATCGGCTAACATTAAAACTGTCTCTCTCATTCGCAAATAACTTTCATAACGAAAGTCTTCTATTTTTCCGTCTTCCAGTGCTTTTCTGATACCGCAATCCGGTTCCTGTATATGCTGACAATCTGAAAATCGACAATTGCAATAAGGACGAAAATCTCGAAATCCCATAGCCAATTCTTCAGGTTTATCAAGAAAAACTGAAAATTCTCGTACTCCCGGTGTATCAATGATTCGTCCGCCGAAAGACAGCTGATATGCACACGCTCTGGTTGTTGTATGCGTTCCTCTGTTAAACTTTTTGCTTACTTCTCCCACCTGGATTCTTTTATTTTCCAATTCCGGATCTATAGTTCGCACCAATGTACTTTTTCCTACGCCGGAACGCCCGTTAAAACTACAAGTTTTATCTTTCAAAATAGCACGCAATTCTTCGATTCCTTGACCGGTAACGGTAGACGTCACCAATGTCGGATAGCCTAATCGCTCATAAGTTTGTCTGATTCGTTTAAATTCATCCGGGTCTTCACCTTCCAATAAATCGAATTTATTAAATACTACCATCGCCGGAATATTCATCAAATCTGCCGTAAAAAGACAGCGGTCTATAAAAAACGGACGAAGCGGCGGCGACACCACGCTGTCTACTACAATCAACCAATCTACATTTGCGACCAAAGTTTGTACTACACGCCCGCCGGCTTTCAATCTGGTAAATTCATTTTTGCGAGGCAACCGTTGCAAAATCACGCCTTCGGATTCTGCTGTTTTCTCAAACTGCACATAATCGCCGGCAACAATAGGAGAGGCTTCATTTCTGCCTTTTAAATCAAACCCGCTGTCCAGTCGCTTACTTTTGATTACACATTTATATTCTTTACCGTCAGAACCTTCTACATAGAAAATCGATCTGACTCCCCACAGCACTAAACCTTTTTCCATGTTTCATCCTCTACAAATATTTCATCAAACCATTTATATCGTTGATTCCAACGTTTGTATTGCTCAAGTCGCTGTTTGTCATTAAGATATAAACGATTCGGACTGTGTTCGGAAAAATTACCGCTTGTCAGCAATGACAAAATTCTGCGAGAAACACCGTCGCAAGAATCTATAATTCTAACATTCCCATTGAAAAAGTCGTTTAAGTCATCCTTTAAGAAAGTATAATGCGTACACCCCAATACCAAAGTATCAATGTCTTTATCTGCAAAAAAAGCCAAATCTTCCTTAAACAAATTCTGCAATTCTTCGCCGGCAACTTCTTTTTCTACAGCAGTAGCAAGATGTTCCGTTCCGCAAATATAAACATTTAAATCCGATGCAAATTTTTCTGCCAACTCGGACAAATAGTTTTGCTTCACACTGGTTTTAGTCGCTATTACTCCGATATTTCCGTTTTTGGTCAATTCCGCCGCAGTCTTTATCGCCGGAACCGTCCCTACCACCGGAACATCCACAATGCTCCTGAGTTTATCTATCGCCGAAATGGACGCTGTGTTACAAGCTATAACAATCATTTTCACTGAAAACTGCGAGATTGCAAACTTATAAATGCCTTCTAAAAAGCCGGCAATCTCATGAACATTCTTTTCACCGTAAGGAAAATGCTTTGCATCGGCATAAAAAGCAATCGGATATTCACTGCCTTTTTTTATAAGTGCGTCCATTACGGACATTCCGCCGAGCCCCGAATCTATAAAAAGAATATATTCGTCAGTACTCATTACGCTTTCAACCCCCGCTCCTTCATCAAAAGAAGCAACGCATCATCAGAAATTTGCAAGTTATATTGTTTTATCAAATTTTGATAAAGCTGATATCTTGCTGTCTGAATATTTCTGTCTTGAACTTTTTGTTCTATAAACTTTTTAACTTCTGCCAGCGGTTGAACAAAAGTCTTTCCGTTTTCATCTTTAAAAGTAAAAAGAGTCGTTTGATTTTTGTCATAAAACTCTTGAATTTGCACATCTGTTACAGGTTCTAAAACCTTATTTCTGTCTATATATTCATTCATCAAATAATAGTCGCAAGCACTTTTTGCTGCCGCTTTAAATTCATTTGATTCCAAAAGTTCCGGACTTTCCATCTTCACTTCCAAAACCAATTTTGCCGCCATATCTTTGACTTTCATTTTCAATTCGCTTTTTGTCGGAGTAGGAAATCCGTTTTTACGCAAATCGTCAATCATTTGTTTTATTTGTGCCATTGTAATTTTACGTCCTTGGTAAATCACAACTTCACTGTCTTCATTTGAAGAACCGATATTATCCTCGATTATTTGTAAGTCTTTTTCTTCAAGAAGTTTTGTATACCAAACATTTTCCAAATCTTCCTGCTTTTGAGCATAGATTGCATCATACAAACGTCTGTCTCTAAAAAGTTCTTCCATATCGGCTTTTTCTGTAGAATCCACCCACAAAAGATGCAACCCCGCATAAGTTTCTACTATATCAGACACCTTGCCCGGTTGCATTTTTTTCAATGCATCATCAATCGCACTGTCCATAATTCCGAAACGGATTTTACCTAAATGTCCGCCTTCATAAGAAGTCGTATCTTCAGAATATCTTTTTGCCGCTTCTTTAAAATCTGAAAGAGATTTTATTTCAGTTGATAATCTTTTTAATAGTTTTTTTGATTGTTCAATCTTTTCATTTTTTAATGTATCTGTTCTGCAAACAATGTGATAAAGGTCGTAAACAGTCGAATATTCTGCATAATCGCCCTCTACAACTTTTATTTTGTCAATAACATTTCTTGCATGCAAAATTTCAAACGCAGTATTACGACGAATAGAAGATAATTTCTCTTGAATTTCCGTTTCTTTTAAAAGTCCGCTTTTTTCAACTTCCTTTAAAATAATCTGTTCCAATGCAATTTTTCTGACAAACTTATAGTAGTCATCTTTATTTTGCAAATTATCAAGTTCTCGTACACTCATCCCGCTGATAATCTGTGAAAGCTCATTTCGCATTACAACGCCGCCGTCATACTGTGCTACTTCCACATTACGTTTAGAACAAGAAATGCCGCATAAAAGCAACACTAAAAACATAAAAGATTGAACAATAATTTTCATAATTTTATACCTGTACTGATGTAATAGCTATAACATTAACAATGTCTTGAACATTGCAGCCGCGAGACAAGTCGTTTACAGGGTGATTTGCACCTTGCAAAATCGGACCTAAAGCTTCGGCATTTCCGTAACGCTGTGCAATCTTATAACCAATATTTCCTGCATCCAAAGTAGGGAAAATCAACACATTCGCCTGTCCGGCAACAGTAGAACCGGGAGCTTTTTTTGCACCTACTTCAGGAACCAACGCAGCATCAAATTGCATTTCACCGTCTACATTCAAATCACTTCTTCTTTCTTTAAGAATTTTTACAGCCTCTGCTACTTTTTTTGTTTCATCTGTTTCGGCTGAACCTTTTGTACTGAAGCTCAACATCGCTGTTTTAGAATCTTTTCCGGTAAATGCTTTGAAATTATCAGATGTAGCTTCTGCAATATCAGCCAATTGCTGTGAATCCGGATTAGGGATAACAGCACAATCACCAAAGAATGCCACACCGTCACTGCCTAAGTTTTTGTTAGGAGAAACAATCATAAAGAATGAACTGATTGATTTTGTTCCCGGTTTAGTTCCTACACATTGAATCATCGCACGTAATGTATGAGCTGTAGTATTTACCGCTCCGCCGACCATTCCGTGAGCCAATCCTTTTTCTACCATCATCGCACCGAAAAACATATAGTCAGTAGACATGATTTCTCGAGCTTTTTCCAAAGTCATTCCTTTCTTTTCTCTTTTCTTTTGAAAATTAGCTACAAATTCATCCAAATATTCTGAAGTCACAGGATCTTCAAAAGACGCAGCAGACAAATCAATACCTAATTCTTTTGCCTTAGATTCTATTTTCTCACGGTTACCAATCAACATAACACGTGCAATTTTTTCTTTTACTGCAATAGCTGCAGCTTTCAATACTCTCTCATCTTCTGTTTCCGGCAAAACTATTACCTTATCCAATTCTTTTGCCTTTGCTACAATTCCGTCAATAAATGCTGACATAAGACAGCTCCTTTGTTAAAAAAATTAAGTTACCATTTCAATCATGGTTGCCGGCATCATACCTTTTTTAAATAATTTTTCAAATGAATTGTGCAAAGAAGTATAAAAGGAATAAAGAAAAGCAATAGACATTTCTTCCGAGCAACTCATTTTTTGCGTCCAATTTTCCTCATTTTTTACCGGTAAAACACCGTCGAACTGCACGGTCTGAAATATCGTTTAAATGGCGTTTCATCAAGAAACTTCAACTTTTTTCGCCAAACGTGCAATAAAAAAGAAAAAAACTTGTTTATATATAATGGAAATATTGTTTTATTACAGACAGCAAAGCTGTCTCGGAATAACAGAAGTTTCCTAATCTATATTTAACAGGAAAATCTATGACACAAGAAAAAACAAATCGTAACTACAAAGATTCGGTCTTTGTCGATTTATTCGCACACGACATCACAGCGAAAGAAAATTTCATTTCGCTCTACAATGCTTTACATGGGACAAACCTCAAGGTAGAAACAACGGATATACAGCCGGTTATGCTGGAACGTGTTCTTTACATGAAGTATTACAATGACATTGCCATGCTTATTGACGGAAAAATCGTAATTCTGATTGAACATCAGTCGACTATCAATAAGAACATGCCTTTTAGATTTTTGGAATACATTGCGAGGATTTACGAGAAGATAACAACAAAAGACGAGAAATTCGGGCGTAAACTCGTAAAGTTACCGATTCCGGAATTCTACGTTTTTTACAACGGCAAGGATGACTATCCGACTGAAA
>JAXJQT010000279.1:0-1954 GCA_036311025.1 Spirochaetota bacterium | reverse complement strand
AGCTTCTCGCATTAGATTCTGTTGAATCTTGTCTGGCAATGTAATACTGATTGGTGCAATTTTCTTTTTGATTCATCAACGTTCTCCATCACATGAAAATAAATGTTCTGTTTCCCGGTATTTCCGGTGCACAATTGGCACGCACTATACAAAATTATTTGCCATGCCGTCTAGCTTAATTTATTATTTTTCTCAATAATCTTTTTTTTTGAAGAAAAAAAGCTAAAATAGAATAATTTTCATCGATTATTGTTACAAATATTTCACATTAATTTATTTTCTCTTTTGTGCTTTTTGTAATTCTCTAATCATAAAATATATGGATTGGAGCAAACAAAATGATATATGACGAAAATATTCCGGGTTATTCGGCGTTATATTGTTTCTGTCGAGTACAATTTGTGTCATCAGCAGAAAATTTTTTAGAAAAGGATAAGAATTCAAAATATTTTCTGTAAGAATTTTTAATTCGGTAATTTTTTCTTCTATCCATTCTGAAACAGAATCTATATTGTTTTTTAATTGTTGTGAATATTCATAAAGTTCACTTAGCATTTTTGAAAATAATCGGTCTATTTCTTCGATTTTCACATAACGCTTCTCTGTGTTTAAATTTTCATGTTGTATTCTTTTACTTTCAGGGTAATCTTGTAACAACATATCCAGTGCTTGATATTTTACTCCGTTAATTTTTACGGCATTTGCAGAGGCACTGAAAAAATTGCAATCATCGGCACTGTTCAAATAATATTCCAGATAATTACGATAATTATCCATTACAAAATCCGTTATGACTTTATTTCCGTTTGCGGCCGCAGCTTCTTGAAAACGTCGGTTAAAGATTGCTTTGAGCATAGAATCTTCAATTCCCGTAAAATAATCAGAATTCGCAATACGAGAAGTCCAAGACGGTGCATTTTTGCAATGAGTGACTAAGTCCGGATATGACAAATCGTATCCGGCAAAAAAGAAGGTTTTAAAACCGAATTGTCTTGCCAAATCTAAAGTATAATCTGTTACCGTTCCGCCGGTTTCAGCGATAAGCGGTTTTATATTCAATCTTTTTAAGATGTAATTTATCAGAGTACCGTCTTCGAACGACGACAGGGAAAAAGCTGCGTTTTGAAAACGATTTGCGACATCATAATATCCTAATGCATCTACAACACATAAACTTTCTGCAGGAAGCGGACAAATAAAATCTCCCATCGTGAAATATTGACCGTCTAAGCTGACGATTACATCCGGAATAATCCCGGATTTTGTAAGCGGAATAAGAGCTGTATCGGCGGCGAATATTGTTAATTTTTCTCGATTATTTTTTATATGTGATAATTGTGAATCAAGAGTCGGCCCGGCTGCACAAATTACGGCAATATTCTCTTTCGAAATTTTTTGTTGTGAAGGCTGTAAAAAAGGAATATGCGGCGTTTTTATGATATTTCGCAGAATATTCTTGTTCCATAAAGGCAGGAAATTTGATTCCGTAAGAATATTTTGCATTACTATCGACAAGTGTTGCTGGATAATTTTATAGAAATCGATTTCTAATTGCGGAAAAAGATTTTTGTAGCACAGGTTAGAGTAGGTTTCCAGTCGCAAGAATTCACTTCGCATGAGTTTTTGTAACAGTTTGAAAATATGTTCGTCTTGTATGCAGTTTACGACAAAAGCACGTGAATCGAGCAAATCACCGAGAAGATCTCTTCTCCGATTAAAAATAGGTAACAGCGGCTCTAAAATGATACAGTAACTTTCCGGGTGGGCTGATAATAAATTTTTTATATGATAACCGGCCCCCAGTCCGAAAACGGCGATAATGGATTTTGCAATAAATTTTGTTCCGGCAGCTTCTTTTTCTGGGGCGAATCTGGAATGAACAGCTTTTCCGTTGATTGATAAAATTTCTTTTCCGTTTTTGGCTGTCTCTGTTTTTATGCAAAAATCTATTTGT
>JAXJQT010000278.1:0-2255 GCA_036311025.1 Spirochaetota bacterium | reverse complement strand
CGGATTAGTGACAGTGCACGAACTTTGCCGTTGGTGAAATAAAACCGGAGCTTCAAAAACTTATGGATGTAACGGAGACGGCACTTTATAAAGCGATAAGTAAAGTTCGTCCGGGTGCTACGTTAAATGACGTCGGCGGAACAGTCGAAGATTATGCATCTCAATTTCGTATGGGAGTAGTAAGAGGTTATTGCGGACACGGAGTAGGTTTTGAAAATCATGAAGATCCCGAAGTGCCTAATTATAGATTTCGTCAAGGTAAGAAAAAGCTTATGCCGGGAATGGTAATCGCTATTGAGCCGATGATTAATTTGGGTGATAAAGATTATTTTGTGTTGGATGACGGTTGGACTGTTGTTACTGTAGACGGTTCGTATTCTGCTCATTTTGAAAATACCGTTGCCGTGACAGAAAACGGATATGATATTTTGACTGTTGAGCCGGAAGATTTACCGGAAATCAAAGCAAAATTTAAAATGCCTTAATATTGTTTTTTACGGAGTAATTGATGAAACGTTGTGTTTTATTACTTATATGCCTTTTATCATTGTATTCATTGTCGGCTTCGAACGATGTTGCTTCGGCTGTAGCTGTTCAAAATGCTTTTACGCAGGTAGCACAGAAAGGCACGCCGGCTGTCGTACGTATTGATGTAATGCAGGAATCGGCGATAATGTCGTTTGGGTCGGGATTTATGTTTCGTCGTGATGAAAAAAGAGTTTATATACTTACAAACCATCATGTTGTTTCATCAGTTATTTCTGACAGTAAGCTCCATTTACGCTTGACATTGCATGATGATAGACAGTTTTCTGCAAAACTTTTGGGGCATGACGTACGTACAGATTTGGCTGTAGTGTGTTTTGAAGCTGAGGAAAAAGCGAATTTTCAACTGGTAACAATGGGGGATTCTTCTTTGTTACAAGTAGGGAATTGGGTAATAGGAATCGGGAATCCGTATGGCTTTAACAGTTCCGTAAGCGTAGGTGTAGTAAGTGCATTGGGACGTGCGATGTTGGGCGGTGCAAGTTATGCGACGGATTATATTCAGACAGATGCTGCGATAAATTCCGGTAATTCAGGCGGACCGCTTTTTGATATTTACGGAAAAGTTATCGGAATAAACAGTTGGATTGCAAGTAAAAGCGGTGACAACAGCGGACTCTCGTTTGCTATTCCTATTAATACGGCGTTGAATATTATAGATACGCTTGTTGCAAATCGCCCGGTAGAATATCCGTGGCTCGGTGTGGTTGTAGCTTCGGTGACGGATGCACGTTTGCGTGAGACATTGGGATTGCAGTTTGAACACGGTGCATGTATTACACAGATAATAAAAGATTCACCGGCGGATATAAATGAGATTTGCGTAGGTGATGTGATATTGGCTATAGACGGTAAAGAAGTGCGTGATGCAAATGCTGTCGTATGGATGATTTCACGTCACAAACCGGGCGATACAGTGGAGTTGACTCTGTTTGACGGTGAAAAAAACAAAAAAGTAAAAGTGACATTGCAACGCCGTCCGGACAGTAACGGCAATGTTATTTCACAAGTTTCGACTAAAGAAGATTTTTTAGGTGCCACTTTCGGTGTACGTTCAATAAAAGATGATGATAAATACAAAGATTATCCTTTGGAAATAACTATGCTTGCAGAGAAATCGACTGCCGCACTTTACGGTTTGAACAAGGGCGATGTTTTGTTGAAAATTAATCAGACAAATATAAAAACATTTGATGATTTAAGAAGTGTAAAAAAAGAAGCTGAAGAGAAGAAACAAAAGTTTTTCTATTTTAAGATTTTACGAGCCGGCAGAGAATTGCTTATCGGTGTGGCTGCAAAATAAAAAGTCGGAGGATTGGGAAAAAGTGGAAGCTTACGATTCTGAAAATATAAATTCTAAAATGATTCTCCTTTTTATCGGAGTGTCACTGTTTAGTTTTTTCTTTTATATACTAAAGCACCCGTTGTTTCACTTAATAAGTTACGGAGTAAATCGCAGTGCGTTGGTGGCAATATATATGCCCGATTTGTTTATATATTTATCAATATTGTTGCCGTATGAAATTATACTTTTGTATTTGTATATAAGAACAGTTAAACAGCACAAAAAGATTTTGGACGGTATATTTGTAATTTTCTTTTTCCCGTTACTTGGTTTCTTTTCAAAGGGAATGTTTTTGCCACACGTTTATATTGAACTGGACGTTGTGAATGTATTCAAGAATAATATTTTTTTTATAGTGTTCTCG
>JAXJQT010000277.1:0-1294 GCA_036311025.1 Spirochaetota bacterium | reverse complement strand
TAAATATTTCATGTCCAAATGTAGCCGATGAATTTGGGTTGGCTTTCAGTGCGACACCGGAGACTGCGGCGTCTGTAGTAAAAGCTGTTCGTCCGGCAACCAAAAAGCCTATACTTGTAAAACTGTCTCCGAATTTTCCTAACATCGGAAGAATTGCAAAAAGTTGTGAAGATGCAGGAGCTAACGGAATCACAGCAATTAACACTGTAGGACCGGGAATGTTAATTGACATTCATACATATCAACCAAAATTGAGTAATAAATGTGGCGGTGTCAGCGGACCGGCAATATTGCCGATAGCAATTCGTTGTATATACGATATTTACAAAAGCGTTAAAATACCAATTTTGGGAATGGGCGGAATAACTACCGCAGAGGATGCAATACAAATGATTGCAGCCGGAGCCAGAATCTACGGAGTAGGTACAGGCGTCATCATCGAAGGTAAAGATATATTCAAAAAAATCAACGCCGGAATAGACGCTTATTTAGCAGACAAAAAAATGAGTTACGATGAATTAGTCGGAATAGCCCATAAAATGTAAGGAGAAACCATTATGAATAAGCAATTAATTGAAAAAACGTATCCAATTATAAAAATTGAAGATTTTAACACTGATAACCAACAAAAAACATTTTTCTTTAATATTGAAGATGACGTAAAGAAAAATAACATAGACGTTCTTCCCGGACAATTTTATATGCTGCGAACAAAACTCGGTCAAAAGCCTATTTCAGTTTCACATTTCGACGGGAAAGTTATCGGTTTTACCGTTTTAAAACGCGGTAATGTAACAGCTGACCTTATTGATAATGCTCAAATAGGAACTTATATCGGATTAACCGGTCCTTTGGGAAATACTTTTGAATTATCTGAAGATGATAAAAATATATTGATAATAGGCGGCGGTGTAGGAATCGCTCCGGTTTATAACCTTGCAAAATATGCATTAAACAAAACGGATATAAAAACTACGGCATTATTCGGTTCCAGAACATCATCTTTGGCTGCATTTGCACAAGATTTACCGCGTCAAAATGATAAATTTGAATCACGTTTTTATACAGATGACGACACCGGTGAAAATCAAGGTTTTGTAACAAAAGACTTGGAAGAAATTTTCTCTAAACAAAAATTTGACAGTGTTTATATGTGCGGACCTGAGAAAATGATGGTAATTGCAGCACAACAAATGCGAAAATTACAATCTGATATCAGAATAAGAATCTCGATGGAACGATACATGAAATGCGGAATCGGACTTTGCGGATCGTGTGTATTAGACGACATAGG
>JAXJQT010000276.1:0-4679 GCA_036311025.1 Spirochaetota bacterium | reverse complement strand
GCGATGACCAATGGGGAAATATGGTTGCCGGTGTAGATTTGATTCGTCGCAAAATGGGTAATGAACGTGAAGTTTATGCATTGACATTCCCGTTGATTACTCGTTCTGACGGAAAGAAAATGGGTAAGACAGAAAAAGGTGCGTTGTTCCTTGACCCTGAGTTGACTCCGGTTTATGACTTTTTCCAATACTGGCGAAATGTGGTGGATCAAGATGTTCGTAAATTTATGTTGTTGTTTACATTCTTGCCTGTTTCCGAAATTGACGAGATTTGTGCCGGAGATATAAACAAAGCAAAAGAACGCTTGGCATGGGAAGTAACTGCCGAAATCCATGGCAAAGAAGAAGCAGACAAAGCTTTAGCCGGTGCAAAAGCAGCGTTCGGCGGCGGAGATAATATCGACATGATGCCGACTACCGAGATTGCGAAAGAACGACTTGATGCCGGAATCGGAATATTAGACTTGATGGTAGAATGTTCAATGGCAGCTACAAAGAGTGAAGTACGCCGTTTGATTGTACAAGGCGGTTGTAAAATTAACGGTGAGAAAATTACCGATGACAAAATGCTGGTGAATGCATCTCATATTACTGACAAGGGAATTATCTTGCAGATGGGAAAAAAGAAAATCCACAGAATAAAAGTTTAACCAATTTATAAAAGAGAAACGGAGCTTGCTTAATTGCGAACTCCGTTTTTTTATTGATGTTTGCTCTGTTTTGCTTTTTTATTATATGTTTGATTTTATGTATAATTATATGCATTTGCCAGAAATGAAATTGTATCAGCTACTCAATTTGTCAGAAAATTTGCAGCTATTTTAAAAAGCCTGACAGAAACGAAACAAGAGAAAGTCGCAGTTATAAGAAACAACGAAATGCAGGCTGTTTTAATTCCAATCGATAAATATGAACGTTTAAAAAATATTGAAGAACTTGCTGAACAGAAATCAATTTTTGAAACAATAAAATTAAGAGAGAATACCTCTATAGGCGAATATGTTTCTTGTAAAGAAGCAACTTGAAAAACTCCGAGAATCGCCGTATTTGAGTGAAGAACTCGGAAACAAAAACGGTTACGATTTGTCCGGATACAGAAAAATGTATGCAAACAAAAAACAAATTGTCTATTAAATAAAAGATGAAATCTTATTAATTAACATTATTTCCATTGGGAAACGAGATGATATGGAAGTTTACGCAAATGCCGCAGAAAGAGTTTGAGTTGTTTTTTAAATAAGAATAACTGATTTCATATTAAGAAAATACTTTCGAAACTTCTTCGGTAATTCGTTCGTGCAAATCTTGTGAGAGTTTCTTGTAGATTTCGTTTGATAAGTCGGTAATCAATTCAGCTTTGTTCGATATAAAAATATTGTTTTCTGAATGTTTTTGTTCGAAAAGTTGCCCCGGTTCAATCTTTAATGTTTCGGCGATTAAATCAATAGTTTCCGGCTTCGGAAATTTGTGCCGACTTTCAATTTCAGTAATATAAGTATAACCGTAACCGATTTTCTCGGATAATTCTTCTTGAGTCAGACCTGCTGCCTTCCTGTAAAATTTCAGATTTTTTCTAAAAATTTCTCTTGTACTCATAGACTATATAATACAAAGAAAACTTGTAAAATTTTATAGTTATTTAGGCTTGATATAATTGCATGGTTGTGTTAATCTGTACTTATGGACTAGATTTATGTCAGGATCTGTCTGTAATGCCAAAAATAAATGCAAGGAAGGTGTGTTATGAGAAAATTAATAGTTGGAATGTCATTATTTTTAATGATGTTTACATTCATTGGGTGTGATGAAGCAAGTGAGGAAGAGGTGTTATCTACTCCCAATATAGGTAAAGTAACTAGACTGTCAGCACATTCTATAAAAGTGTCTTGGAGTACTGTAGACAATGCAGATGGTTATAGAGTGCATTATGGATGGGAAGATGATATTGATGAGAGTCTGTCATTGGGGAATGTTGTCTATAATAATAATAACGTTACAATAAATGGTTTGGAACCTTATACAACTTACTATTTTTGGGTACAAGCATTCAATTCGACCTCAAGTAGTAGTTTTTCATCTTCAAAGAGTTGTAGGACGGGAATAGAAACTCCAAGTGTAAGTGTTTCGCAAAAGACATCTACAAGTGTAACTCTTTGGTTTCCTTTAGTTGATGGTGCAACAAATTATGGCATTCATGTTGGAACAACAAGCGATAGCTCTCAATCAAGTTTTTTACAAACATATTATCCTGGTAATTCATTGTTAAATATAGGAGAGCTTGATTTATCCGGTTATAAGAGAGGAAATACTTATTACTGGTTTGTTATTGCACATGGAGAAAGTACACATTCAGAAACCGGAATGTGTAGTCTTACATTGAAATAGAAAAAATTAGAGTAGATAAAGATGACAAGAACAAAGAGGATTATAATTTTTACTGTAATTATTTTTTCTGTTGCGTTTTGGGGATTTTCTTTTTCGCCGAAACTGAGTTGCTATTCTTGTAATTCAACCGGAATCGTAACTTGCGGTAAATGTTCCGGAAGTGGACAGATAAGAAAACGCATACAAGACAGAGATAACAGACGTAACAGACAACCTAAAATTACTACGGTTAGATGTTCTTCCTGCAATGGAACCGGTAAAGTCGTTTGTTCTGTTTGCAAAGGTGTATCCGCACATCATAGTAAGCCACATAAAGATTTTCCTCCTCATAGAGAAAAACAAACATGTGCGACTTGCAACGGACGAGGGAACATTCAATGTGAAGTATGCGAAGGAAGTTTGCGAGGAGCCGGAAAACTTTCTTGTTCCGGATGTGGCGGACGTGGCTACCGGTCGTATAACGCATATACAAGAGAATACAACGAATGTATGACGTGTTCCGGTATGGGAGAACGTAAATGTTTCGGTTGCAACGGAACCGGCAGAACGGACTGCCAAAAATGCAACGGAATGGGGCGTTTTGATAGGTAAGGAAATGCTTTAACTTGGTAATCCTTGCTCGTATGAGCTGGAAATAAATTTAAAATTTGTCTGCAATGACATTAATCTACGAAAGGAAGGTTTTATTATGAAAAGATTAATTGCTGTTTTATTGGTGTTGGTAGGATCTGTTTCGATGAGTTTTGCTTGTAAAATAATCTGTAAGAATTCTTATTGTGGAAAACAAGTACCTAGAGATACTTGTAGTAAAAGTAGTAGAGGGCATCATACTGGAAATATTTCTATTAATTACTGTGATTACTGTCCAACTTGTGACCATTGTAGCGAAAAACATCCTAGTGATAAGTGTACAAAGTATAATAAAGGATATAATGATGGATTTAGTGGAAAGAAAAATCCGTGTGCTTCCTATGGATATGAGAAAAGTCAAAGCGGATATTTTAAAGATAAACAGGAAAGTGTAGAAAAAACATGCAATACAGGATATAAGGATGGATATAATGATTATCTAGAATTGAAGGCTAAAGAAGAAGCTCTTAAGCAAGACTAAAAAAAGCATTTTTTTCATTTTAATATAATTGCAATAAGTCAGTGTCAAAGCTCAAAGGAGACAGATTCGAAATATAATATTGCGAGTTTGTCTCCTTTCTTCATTATCTTTCCCCTTCGCATCATGCTTTACATTTTTTTCCAGAATCGATATATAATGGAAAATATTTTATATTTATAAGGATATTTACTATGAGAAAATCTTATAAGCTTTTGTTTTTTGTTGCGTTGATTTCGTTGTTTGCTTTTTCGGCTTTTTCTCAATCTCTAGAAGCCGGCTCGGTTGCTCCGGATTTTTCTTTGTTGCTTCAGGAAAACGGAAAAGCCGGCGATAAAACCGTAAATCTTTCATCTTACAAAGGTGAAGTTTTGTTTTTGCACTTTTGGGCGACTTGGTGTCCGCCGTGTAAAAAAGAACTTCCTCATATGGAAGCTTTGGCAAAAAAATTAGCTGCTCAGGGCGATAATGCGAAAATGAAATTTCTAGCTGTTTGTATTTCGGACAGTCAAAAAGCACTTACATCATTTATGCAGAAAAACGGATATACTTTTCCGTCAGCACTTGACGAACCTGGCAAAGTCGCTATGGCTTACGGAATTCAAGGTGTGCCGACATCGATTTTGATTTCGCCGGACGGACGAATTTTGAAAATCCAAGTCGGAATGATGAGCGAAAAAATGTTAGAAGAATTTGTAGCTGATTATTTGTGATTTTAGATGAAATTAAGATTTATTAAAAATATAAAACCTCTTCAATTGATTTTACTCGGATTGGGAATTGCCTTTTTATTGACAGGGATTTTCTTCGGCGACTTGCAAGATATTTACCGAAAGGCGATTTTTATTTGCATGGAGTGTATCGGAATTGGATAAAATCAAACTAAAAAGAAAACTAATCCAATTTACTGCGGCGTTAATTTACAATGCAGATGTGACACATTGGTTTAACGGAACGATTTCACAAACGCAAATGAAGAAAGTTTGTGTTCCCGGACTAAACTGTTATTCATGTCCGGGAGCTGTTTCTTCGTGTCCGTTGGGGGCGTTGCAAAACACATTGGCAAGCGGAAAAGTGCCGTTTTTTATCACGGGATTTTTCCTTTTGATTGGGACTTTATTCGGGCGATTAGTTTGTTCTTTTCTTTGTCCTTTTGGTTTATTTCAAGAACTGCTCTACAAAATTC
>JAXJQT010000275.1:0-1429 GCA_036311025.1 Spirochaetota bacterium | reverse complement strand
CAATGTCAAAAGATGAAGAAATTAAATATAATAACAAATAATACATAGGTAAAATGTAAAATTTTAATATGTGTTGACAAATCGGGGGGGGTATTTGTTACTGTTTGCCTTATTTACAACAAAACCAATAAAGTTGTAAATAAAAAAAATAAAGTATCGGAGGAAAAAAATAATGATACACAAAGTTATTAATTTTTTAGTAATGCTGATATTATTGACCGCAACAGCATGCCAATTCAGAATTAATGACGGTGAAAATAAGCTCATGCTTTTACCGGCGACTTACAATCTTGAAAACTTAAACAGTAAATATGATGATTATAATTTGATGGCACCACCGAATTATGACCAAGGACTCAGCGTTGTTTATTCAACAAAATATAATGAGCACAATGAAGAACGTGGATTTGATGTCTATGAAGGTTCGATAGTTTTTGAAATAAATCGCTACGGAAATGGTAATAATTCTTACGGAAATTGTTCTTTAAAAACAAGCCGAGATAATGCGATTACATATTTAAACACAATCTATAATGAACGCGGTCCTATTTGGATTTCTGATTATTACAGAGATTTTGATACTTTCAAAGACGATTCCAGTCATTTTTATTTTGTTTCTACCGACCGCCCTACCTCAAATACAGATTCTGTCAATGACTATAATATTCTGGGTTTTTATCTTGATGAAAACCGCAAATGTCAACAAGTGAATTTTGCCGGCAACACAGAAGGGTACAATGAACTCTACCCATGTATAGATTATGCTCGCCAGACAATATATTTTTGTAATGATAAAGACGGTACTTATAATATTTACAGTTGGACTTATAATGCAGATGATAAAAGAAAATTAGTCGATATTTTGCAAACTGAAGATATTTTGACTAATGCCGCTAAACTTTCGATTAACAGCGATAAAAATGATGAATGTCCGTATATTTTCGGTGATTATTTGTACTTTGTATCCGACCGTGACGGTGGAAAAGGCGGTTACGACATTTATTATTGCAAAATAAATGATAACGGAACTTACGGCGAAGTAACATCAATCGGTGAAAATATAAATACCGAATATAACGAATACAGAGTTTCCGGATATTCCTTGGGTGCCGACAAAAACACTCCGGATTTGATAATTTATTCTTCTGACAGAAAATACGACTGGGCAAAGGGCGGTTATGATTTATATCTGAGCGTATTAAAAGAAGTAGAAATTAAAGAAAATGAATTATTTTAGTTTAGGAGAGTTAATTAATGAAAAGATTTATATTAAATACAATTTTTATATTATTAGCCGTTCCGTGTATTATGGCTGAAACATTTTATTTAGATTCCGGTGAAACTATAGAAGGCACTCTCGTGGAAGACACATCATCCGACAACGTAAAAATCATTCCCAACGAAATCGAATTGCCTAAAGACAAAATTT
>JAXJQT010000274.1:0-4352 GCA_036311025.1 Spirochaetota bacterium | reverse complement strand
CATGGCAATGTCGTTGTAATACTTCATGTAAAGAACTTGCTCCAGCATGACCGGTTGTACATCCGTAGTTTTCACATCGAGATTTGTACCGTGCAATGCGTTGTACAATGATATAAAATTTTCTTTCGCTGTAATGTCATGTGCGAATAAATCTACAAAGACCGAATCTTTGTAGTTACGATTTGTTTTTTCTTGTGTCATAATTTTTCCTGTTAAATATAAAATTAGGAAACTTCTGTTATTCCAAGACAGCTTTGCTGTATGTGAAAAAAACAAAATCTCCATTATATATAAACAAGTTTTTTTTCAAAATATTGCACGTTTGGCGAAAAAAGTTGAAGTTTTTTCGTAAAACGTCATTTAAACGACGTTTCAGACCATGTAGTTCGACGGTGTTTTACCGGTAAAAATGAGGGAAAAATCGAGACAAAAAAGGAGAATGAACTATCAAATGTCAGAGCTTGCCAAGAAAGGGATAGGTTATAGGAAAGGGAAAACTGCGGCTTTGCACGGTTTTTCCATATTGGAAAAACTTCATTCGTGCATAAATGCACTCATCGAGAGCTGTTGTCCCTTTCCTAACTTTTACACGTTTTGAACCCAAAACGATTTCCAAATGCCGGCTTGTCCGGCAAAAGAAACTTTAAACCCACGTGGTTTTGAAACGCTTTGAATCCGAAAACTATTTCAAAATCATTTTGATTGTATTTGCGACATAAGCGACATCATCATCACTCATCTGTGTATGTACCGGAAGTGAGATCTCATTTTTATACATATCGTACGCATTCGGGTAATCTTCTATTTTATAGCCCAAACCATGATAAAACGGATGCATAGGCAACGGAATAAAATGAACGTTGCAAGCAACTCCGTTTTCGGCACATTTTGCAATGATTTCGTCTCGCAAAGTTTCGTCTGCACCGCGAACTCGCAATGAATAAACATGGCAGGACGATTTAAAATTATCACCTTCTGCCGGTAAAATCAGCCTGTCATCCGATACAAAACTTTTTTTGTACAAATCAAAAATTTCCCTGCGTCTTGCAAGCATTGCCGGATAGCGTTTCAACTGTATCAGCCCCATTGCAGCAGCAATATCCGTCATGTTACATTTGTATCCGGGCAATTCTATAGAATATCGCCAGCTTCCGGCTTTCATTTTTGCCAATGCATCTTTGCTTTGACCGTGCAGGCTCAACAGTTGCAATTGTCTGTAAACCTCATCGTCACAGTTAAATGTCACGGCACCGCCCTCTGCCGTTGTAAGGTTTTTGACTGCATGAAAAGAAAACACCGAAAAATCAGCCAAAGCCCCGCTTTTTTTCCAGCCGTCACAAGTTTTATATTCTGCTCCGAAAGAATGAGCCGCATCGGCAAGAAGTAACGGACGGCACAATGTTTCTTGTAAAGTACCTTTTTTAGGATTATAGAGTGATTTCTTTTCTTCTAAAACACTCTTGAGTTTGTCATAATCACAAGGGATTCCCCCAATATCCACGGGAATTACAGCTTTTGTTTTGGAAGTAATCGCCTTGGCTACAGACTCAGGGTCGATGTTGAAGCTTCCGGGTAACACATCGGCGAAAACAACTTTAGCTCCGGTATGCAATATCGTACTTGCTGTTGCCGTGTATGTATAAGGCGTCGTAATTACCTCATCACCTTCGCCGATACCGAAAAGTCGTAAAACCAATTCCAGACCGGCAGTCGCACTGTTTAGACAAATAGCTTTATTTACACCGCAATATTCTGCAATTTCTTTCTCAAACTGTTTTGTTTTCGGACCGGTTGTTATCCAGCCGGAACGCAAAGTATCGCTGACTGCTTGAATTTCTTCTTCTGTTATATCCGGCGGAGAAAATTGTATCTTTCTTTGTTCCATAATTATTTCACCTGACTCATAATAAACTTACGAATTGAATCTTTGTCGTAAGTCTGTGCTACTACCATAAAATCGTCAATCAACAACGGCAATTCATCCGGTTCATAGAAAACGCTTTTTTCTTCAGAAATAAACAATTTTTCAAACTCAGTCTTATCAAGCTTTTCCGTATCCGTAAGGATTTCTTCTGCCAACTTCTCGCCCGGTCTTATCCCAGAAATTTTTATAGGAATATCCTCGATTGTATGCCCGCTGAGCAGTATCATCGACCTTGCCAAATCTATAATTTTTACCGGTTGCCCCATGTCTAATATAAAAATATTTCCGTGATTTACCGATGTCGCTTTTATCACAAGTCTGGCAGCTTCACGAATAGACATAAAAAACCGTGTCATCTCCGGATGTGTCACGGTTACCGGACCGCCGGCTTGAATCTGACGCTGAAATACCGGGACTACACTTCCGCGAGACCCCAGCACATTTCCGAATCTTGTAAGGATAAAGCGTGTCTTTGTCTTTTTGCTATTCATGGAAAGTACAATCTGCTCGGCAATGCGTTTAGATGCTCCCATGACAGATGTCGGTTTTACAGCCTTGTCAGTTGAAATCAATACGAATTTCTTTACATTAGCTTCAATCGCTGCCAAACAACAATTGTATGTACCGACAACATTATTTTTTATCGCCTCATCGGGATACTCTTCCATCAACGGTACGTGTTTGTGTGCCGCTGCATGAAAAATAATATCCGGCTTAAATCTTTGCACTTCACACATCAATTTATCTTGGTCTTTTACGTCACCGATAACGTACTCAAAGCGTGAATCCGTGCCTACAGTTTGCAATAATGTATGAATAGAATTTTCACCGTGACCGAATGCGACAATCTTACGCACAGGTAAACAAAGTATCTGTTGCAATAATTCTGAGCCTATCGATCCGCCGGCTCCGGTAATAAAAACAGTCTTGTCTTTATAATAAGATGATAATTTTTCAATATCAAAAGTAACTTCTTCACGTCCGAGCAAATCACTTGGCTCAATGGGACGAAGCTGACTGGAAGTAACATTGCCTTCTATTATCTCTATCATCCCCGGAACAATTTTGATTTTTGCCTTTACGGAATAAAGAGATTCTAAAATCTGTCTGATTTGTACTGAAGACGCACTGGGAATTGCGACATAAATTGTATCGGCATTGTATTTATGTACAATATCCGCAGCTTCGTTTATTTTCCCCAATACCCGAACACCTTCGATAGACTGCCCCACAAGTGCGGCATTATCATCCAAATATCCTGCCACAGAATACTTATTTTTCTTTTTTGTATTATGTAAAAGTTCATGGACAATCATTTGCCCCGCCGCACCGGCACCTATTACGATGACTGTTTTCATGAATTACTTCCTTTTATTTTTGATTACTTGATGTTTGCAACAATCCTTTCAAATAACCGGCATTCGGATATTCCGGCGGAAGTTTGTGCAATGCTCGATATGCTTCCGAAACGTTATTTCGTAAATAATTTGCTACCGCACACAAGTAATAAATCTGATTCAACTCATCTTTCTCTGTCTCGGCAAGAGTTCCTTCCCACTCTACCAATGTATCGAGACATATTTTGTAATTTCCGTCTAATAAATGAATTAAAGCAATATACAATGGCGAACTTTTTTCATTATCAAGAATCTTTTCTCTGACTTCCTGATAAGAAGCCTGATTTTTTTGATACATTGCAAGGAACAAACAATAAATATCATAAACAGAACGCTGCTGTTTGGACATCGGCATTGATTTTACCGTATCCAACTCTCGCTGTGCATCAAACTGTCGCCGACTTTCCAAATAAAAACGAACAAGTCTGAAATACGTAGTCAAGTCCGCATCACTTCGCTCACGCATTTCCAAAAGCTCTTGCTCGGCTCCGTCATGAGAAAGCTTAGCTCCCGCATATTTGATTTTTAAAATATCAAAAGTCTTATCATAAGTTCCGGTCTGTTTTTTCTGAAGATTTTTTCCCTCTTCAAGATATTTCAATGCAGCTTCCGCAAAACCGTTTTCTCCATGCAAATGTGCCAATCTGAAATAAAAGTCCGAATCAAAATTTTCTGCATCTTTAGAATACAGTTCACTTCCTTGTTTTAATTTATGAACTGCCTCGGCAAACTTTCCTTGTTTCTTTGACAACAACGAACCGTTTTTAAAATAAACCGGCTTTTTGTATGCAAAGCGACGATTTAGTTTACTTAACGTTTCCTCTGCCTGTGCAAACGAACCGTTACGATAATAAATATCAATCAATGCCAAAAGTTCTTGCTCATTGTAGTCACGACAATCGGGAATCATTTCATAAAATATTCGTGCTTTTTCATAATCTTTGCTGTAAGCGTAATAATTTCCGATTCTCGATAAAAATACAGGGTCAGTTTTATAAAGAGCCCGAATTTCTTTATTTTCCAAAAGCTCT
>JAXJQT010000273.1:0-12633 GCA_036311025.1 Spirochaetota bacterium | reverse complement strand
GTTTCTGTACGCCACGCATCATCATACAAAGATGTGACGCCTCTATTGTCACTCCGACTCCCAGCGGCTGCAATATTTCCTGTACCGCATCAGCAATCTGAGTAGTCAAACGTTCTTGTACTTGCAATCGTCTGGCGAAATGGTCAGTAATGCGTGCAAATTTAGAAAGTCCCAAAATTGACTTGTTCGGAATATAACCGATATGACACTTACCGTAGAACGGAAGCATATGATGTTCGCACAGTGAATAAAACTCAATATCACGAATCACAACCATTTCATTATCTTCCGCCTGAAAAACCGCACCGTTTATTATATCTTCCAGTTTTTCTTCGTAACCTTTTGTAAGAAACTTCAAAGCTTTGGCTGCACGTCCCGGAGTTTTCAAAAGCCCCTCACGTTGCGGGTCTTCGCCTATTTGCGTTATTATTTGAGTAATTAAATCTTCCATAATATAAAACTTAGCCTTTATTCAAAATCTTAGGTACGGCATAGTAACCGTCAAGGTAATTCTTTGTAAACTTTCTAAGCTGACTGGCAGACAAACCGCTTTCTATTTCATCTTCGTCAATCACATTTTTTTCATCGAAAACACTTTCTCTGTCACCTACAGAACTTGTATCAAGTTTTGCAACAGATTCTACATAACCAAGAATGTCATTCATCTGACCGACAAATTTATCCTTATCATTTTCACTGATTTCAAGTCTTGCCATATCGCAGATTCGATCAATCGTTTCTTTATTAATCATCAATAAACTCCATTTTTTTAGCTTCGTAATTTAAAATCACGTCTGCTTGTGAATAATCAAAAAAATCTATTGTCGCAAGAAAATACTTTCCGTTATTTCTTACATTTAAAATTCTACCGCTTCCGTAGTCACGATGGCGAACCATACGCCCCTGCGAAAACTCAGAGAATTTATCTGTTGTAGTATCACTTTTATTACTTTTTATCAACTCCATCAATTCATCCGGAATCTCTGCCAAAAACTGCGACGGAGGATTTATACAACGGTGTCCGTGTAAAAATCGCGACTTTGTATAGCACAGATACAATTCTTTTTTTGCTCTGGTAATCGCAACATAAAACAGACGTCGCTCTTCTTCATCATCGCAATATTCCATTACCGATGTCGCATGAGGAAACAAATCTTGCTCCATACCGCAGATAAAAACATTTTCAAACTCCAATCCTTTTGCATGATGGACTGTCATTATTTTTACCGTTTCCTCTTCGTCAAGCTTGTCACTTTGACTGACCAAAGCATTTTCTTCAAGGAATGTCGTAATATTTTCCATACCCGGCTCTACATCTGCAAGTGCATTGACAAATTCTTTGATGTTATCGACACGGTCAGTTCCGTCGCATTTGTCAATGTTAGAATAATATTCAATAATCCCGAGTTTGTTTAAATACTCCGCAAATACATCCTGTACTCGAGAAGTCGCAAATTGTTTTTCAAAGTCATAAAAAATCGTCGCCAAATCTTTAAATGCCGCAAGCGTTTTTCCTTTCAACCCGCATAAGTCCACATTATTCAACGCCTTATAAATATTTCCGCCGAACTGACTGTTCGCAAATTCCAGAAACGTCTCCAGCGACTTTTTACCTATACCGCGTGTAGGTTTGTTTACAAAACGTGAAAATGCCAACGCATCGAAAGTATTAGAAAACCACCTCAACAGCAAAAGTACATCTTTTACTTCTTCACGTTCATAAAAACTCAAGCTTCCTATTAACAAATACGGGATTCTGTTTCGTCTGAAGCTTTCTTCTATCGCACGAGTTTGTGCATTTATTCGCACAAGTACGGCGGTATCTTTCAGGTCATATCCGCAAGCTTTTATTTCTTTGGTGACATAGTCGCCTTCTTCATTTTCATCATTATTTCTGATTAGTCGTATTTTAGAACCGGCTCCTTTGTTTGAAAAAAGCGTTTTCCCCAATCGTGCCCTGTTATTGGCAATCACAGCATTTGCCGCATTCAAAATATTTTCCGTCGAACGATAATTTTCTTCAAGTCTCACTATTTCAGTATCAGGATATTTTTCCGGGAATTTCAAAATCAATTCGACTTCTGCCCCGCGAAATCGATAAATCGACTGGTCTTCATCACCGACAACTACAAGTGAAGTGTCATCACCGCAAAGCAATGACAAAAAACGCTCCTGCGACATATTCGTATCTTGATATTCATCCACAAGTATATGCAAATAACGATTGTGATAATAATCTGCTACATATTGATTATTTTCTAAAATACGCACGCATTGAAAGATTAAATCTTCAAAATCAAACGCATTATAATTAATCAAAGATTTGTTGTATTCCTGATAAATTTCTAAAAAAACCGGGTCTTCCGGTAACTGGCTTTCATCCTCAAGGCTTTGCTTATATTGCTTTACCCATCTTTTTAATTTTTTCAAATCACTTTTTTGTACCGAATAGTTTGCTGCAATCAAATCGAGCAAATGGTTAGAATCATGGTCGTCATAAATTACGAAGTTATCTTTACGTTCTACACATTCTGCATAACGCCGCAAAAAAGTAGCACCGAATGAATGAAAAGTTTTCAACAACAGTCCCGGACGTTCTCCTATAAATGAAAAAACACGCTCTTTCATTTCACGAGCAGCCTTATTTGTAAAAGTCAAAGCCAGAATCTGTCCGGGAGAGATATCTTCATTTTTCAATAAATGTGCGATTCGTGTAGTAATAGTTTTAGTTTTTCCGGAACCTGCACCGGCTAAAATAAGAAGATGTTTAGACTGGCTCAATACCGCATCCATTTGGCGAGGATTGAGTCCCATCATAAAGTCATTCATTTTCCCTCCGGATACTTTCTCGTAAAAGTCTAGTTATTTGCTGTCTGTATTGCGTAAAAATCTTTTCCGTTGAGTCTTAATATCTCTACATTTATCATGTCACCCGGCTGTGCAACAGAAGTTTCGACTACGGTAAGCCCGTCTACATCCGGAGCTTGTCCCCAAAATCGTCCGATACAAAGGTCTTCGTCGATTCGCTCTTCTATCAGTACATCTACATTTTCACCGACAAATCTTTCGAGTCTCGGCAACGCTGTTTCTTCCGAAATGTCCATTAATTTATCAAGTCGTTTTTTTGCAACGCCTTTTTTTACTCTGTCTGGATATTCATAAGCCGGTGTATCTTCCTCCGGCGAATAAGCAAACGCTCCGACCCATTCCATTTTAGCTTGCTTAATAAACTCCAATGCCTCAGCTGCATCTTCGGTTGTCTCGCCCGGGAATCCTACTATAAATGTAGAACGTATCACCGCATCCGCAAAACGCTGTCGAATGCGTTCCAACAACTTCAAGTACATAGCCGTGTCGCCTTTACGTCCCATTCGTTGCAAAACATTTTTACTTGCAGATTGAAACGGTAAATCAAAATAAGGTACAAAATGACGAAGCTTTGTCATTCTGTCCAAAAGCTCATCTGTGATATGATCCGGATGCATATACAACAAACGCATTCTTGTACCGTCCGGCAATTTATTATCTATTGCCTCCAACAAATCTGCAAGCTTGCGTTCTCCGTAAATATCCATTCCGTAATTTGTAGTATCTTGACTGATTACATTAAGTTCTTTTATATCTCCATTTGCCAAAAGCAAATCAAGCTCATCTAATATCGTTTCTATTTTTCTGGAATGAAGCTCCCCTCTGATTATCGGGATAGCACAATATGTACAATGATTAGAACAGCCGTCACTTATACGCAAATACGCCGAACCGGGGAACCCGGAAAGCTTACGATGTAAAAGGTTATCATCCGTCATTTGCGGAATGACTACACGCTTTGTCGGCTGTTTGTTTAAGAAGGCGTCTTCTACAATATCTGCAATTTTCGAAATATCGCCTATTCCGAAAATCACATCTATTTCTTCATTAGAAAATTCATCTTTTAAAGCGTCACTGTATCGCTGTGCAAAACACCCGGCAGCCACAACGATACGACATTTTCCGCCTTGTTTTTGTTTTACTGCATCAAAAAGAACCGAAACGGCTTCTTCTTTAGCACTTTGGATAAATCCACACGTATTTATAATAATACAAACTGCATTTTCAGAATCGTCGACTATACTCCAACCGTGCTGTTCCAAAACAGCTGCCATTTTCTCGGAATCGACTTGATTTTTTGCACAACCTAAAGATTCAATATAAACAGTTCTTTCTTTCATACTATTAATTCAATGAACTCATCTGTAAAGAGTAATTGCCGTTGTTCTTTGTCCAAGCAATAATCTTAACATCAACTTTACCTTTTTCACCCAAAACAATTCGCTTATTGTAAGCAGAAAAGTCTGCATTTACGGCACCGGCATTTGACATCCACAAAAGAATACGATCTTTTGCTTTAAGTTCGATAACAGAACCGGCATTAAAAGTCTTTTCAATTTCAGAATTCTTGTCTATCTGATATTTTAAATAAGATGTTTCTGACAAAGACAACATTACTGTGATTTCTGATTTATTTACATTTTCACCGATAATCTCGATTGTATCCGGCAAGAAGAACTCACTGTCGATACTGCTGTCACTCCAAAGTGAATTAGCAATTCTCTTTAGTCCGATAGTCGCATTTTTATCAGTCCAATAGCTTAATACAATTTCTAAATCTTCTTTTCCGTCACCGTTGACATCAAACTTATTAGTAAAACCGTTTGCAATAAGAAACAATTGTTTGCCGGCAGAACTTTCAAGAATTACAGTCGGTTCGAGTTCTGATACCCAAATAGAATATGTTTTGTCATCATCAAGCTTGAAGCTGATTTTTTCTTCTTTTTTTACTGTAAAATTGTCAGCTTCAGCTTCAAATGTGAAAACTTTAGACTTGTTGTCTTCAACCGCTTCAGCTTCTTTCTTTTTTTCTTTTACAAGTAAGTTCTTTTTCTTTTCAGAACGTTCTTTTTCTTTTTCTCCTTTAACCTCTTCTACTGTCTTTGTAGAAGCTGAAGCTGCTATTGTAGAACGCATCGCTACCACTACGGCACCGATTCCCACAACTACACCAACCAAAAGTACCCCTAAGAGTACAATCAATAACATTCTCGAAAAGAAAACTTTTGGCTTAGGAATCAATAATTCCGTAGGTGACGGAGTTTCTGACATTTTGATTCTTTCATAACGAGAGATTAAATCAGACGGATCAAGCCCCAAATATTCTCCGTAATTTCGCAAGAAACCTTTTAAGTATGCCTCACCCGGAAATGATGAAAAATCATCATCTTCTATAGCCAAAATAAATTTTTTCATAATGAAAGTATCTTCTATTACTTTATCGATAGTCAGTTTCTTACCTTCTCTGACTTGTTTTAAATATAAACCTAATGGTTCCATAATCGACTAGTCCCCTTGATTTGATATAAAATTATTAACTGTATTTGCATGTGCCGGAGGATCATACTCAAATTTCAAATCCGCAATTCCCGGATTAACTTTATAATCATCCAATTCAAAAATAATTTTCTTATATGCAGCAGTGATTCCCTCTACTCTACGAATCAAACCGTTTGGTTCTACCGTAAGGTAAATCATATTAAAACCGTTTTGGCTTGATCGCCAACGAATCAATTTAAACTTATAAACGCTTGTAACATTACCGTTTTTGTCGGTGTATTCCTGCAATGTTTTGGCGTCTTGATATTCTATGGCATAATCTTTTAAAAATCTGTCAAAACCGACAGCTTCCAGTAAAACATTTTGTTCTTTTACTACAAGCTTTCCGTTCTCATCTTTTTCTTTTTCCTTAGCCAAAATGTCCTGATGTAATGTCACATTCATGCTGTCTACATACACCCAAAACTCATAGCCGTTAGTACACAATACCTGCCCTTTTGGCTCGGTAAAATCTATTCGCAACTTTTGTGGATTTTTAAACCACAAAGTCCCGGTTTGCACGTCTTTTTCTTGTGTCCAAGTAACTTGAGCTTCAAAATCTTTTATTGTAGTTTTATAAGTTTCTGAAATAGATGCCAAAAGATCTTTGGCTCCCAAAAGTTGTTCCTGTGCGTTCAAGTGAATAAGAATTGAACAAAACAGAAAACAAAAGAAAAGTTTAGATTTCAAAACAGAACCTCACGTTTTTTTATTTTTAAGAAGAAGTTTAGATTATTATAATTTTTTTCCACTTCAGCTTATTTACCTTTATTAATGGCACACTTTTTAAATTTTACATCGCTTTTTGTCAAGTATAGAACGCCTTTATTATAAGCAACCGAACTGTATAATATAAAAAAACCGGATTGCCTGACTGAAAACATGATTATTCTTGCTGGCAATCCTGTGTATATTCTTTTAATTTACCTTTATATAATGACGATTTATAAAGCCGATTCGAGAACGACTCAAGTTTACATATTCAGACTCAGGATAAACATCCAACAGCTCTCTGTAAAAATGCTGTGCCTCTTTGAACTGCGGATTTTCTTGCAATTCCAAAGCATACGCCAAATAGAACATCGCCTTATCCTCTCCTTTGCCGGCAGGATACAAACTCAACACCGTTTTGTAAGTTCTGATTGCTTCAGTGTAGTTTTTCACATTAAAAAACAAATCTCCCAATGTTCTGTAGAGTTTTTGTGTACAATCTTCACCTACACCTTTTGCCAAGCCGCGTTCATAAACAACATTTATAGCTTTATCAAATTCTTTTTGTTCTCTAAGCAACTGGATATATTCAATAATCGCATCGTCATAAAAAGGATTTCCCTCTTCAGCCAAGTTCTTTTGATAATATTCCAAAGCCAAATCCGCATTGCCGCCTTTCATCATAGAATGAGCAGCTTTGTAAAAAAGCTCGCTGTCGGCAATATTTTCATCAATCAATTTCTTATAATACACTCCTGCCTGTGAAAAATTTTCATCGGCATAAAGATGGTCGGCAAGAGTTCTTCTGTAATCATCCGCACCTTTTGATTTACTTGCTTTTTTAGCCTTAGGAGCTTTCTTTTTATCATTTTCAGCAGTCAGCAATACAGGCTTAATTTCTACATTATAAACTTGGATTTCCTGTCGGTTTTCATCTTCGTTATAACGTGTAAACTTAATCTGTTGCATACCGGCATTACCGTTTTTGATTTTGAAAGTCGTACTGTTGTCCTTGCCGATTTTTCTTTCCAAAAGTTCCATCACCTGACGATTCATTTCTTCAATTCGCCAGCCGGTTCCTTGCATTTTGATAATAGTTTCTTGATTTTCAAGGCATGAAACATTTTCTTGCGGAAAAACAAAATCCGGTTTCATTTCAAAATCCGCTACTTCTTCCAACTCTTCCGGTTCACCGACTTCTACATAAGCAACTGCTGTTTTTATTTCCTTAGCTTTATTTTCAACAGCCACAGGTGTATTTTTTACTACAGGCATTTCTATTGCATTAGCCGAAAGGATTTCTTTCAATGCTATATTTTGCTCTTTCGGCTGTTTTGCTGCAAATACAACTTCCGGTACATTAGCTACAGATACTTCGATTTTTTGCAAATTTTGAGTAGGAAGTACAACATCAGATTTTGTAGTTTCCTTTGCTGCAATCACGTCTTTTATTTCTTCTGTCATTGCGACATCAACATTTTTACTTTGAATATTTTCTTTTACCGCTACATTTTTATTTTCTTCAATGCTCACAGTTTCAACATTTTCGTTTTCTGTCGCTTCTATTGTATTTTCTGTTTCTTCATTTTTCGCTTTTACAACCATATCGGGATTGGCAAGAGGAGAAACAAAACTTCCCGGTAAACCAAAAGGAACTACAGATGAACCTAACGCAATTTCCAATGCTCTAGGCTGTGACAAAACTTCTGCTGTTGCAACTTTTGCGTCATTCAAAGTAGTATTTTTTTCCTCTGTCGGCAGTACGTCAGCAATCTCACTTTTTTCCGGTACAACTTCAGTTGTTTCGATTGCCACTTCTTGAGCAATCGCCGGCAAGGACATCACTTGTGCCAAATAAGTTTCTTCTTCTATCATCGCCTCCGGTTTTATCGGCTCAATCGAAATCACCGGCAAAACAGCAAGTTCTGTTTCATATTCTTCAAAAGTAGACACCTCAGGCTGTATTTTTTCGACTGCAATCTCTTCCTTTAATAATGTTGCATCACTTTCATAACCGATCAGTCTTTCTTCCAAAACAGACATTACCGGACGCTCGATTTGGCTTTCATCCACACCGGCAATCTCACCTTGCAAGTCTTGGTTTTCTTTTATTTGCTGTGCTCTTTGCAATGTAAAAAGAACGCTGCCGCCGGCAGATTCTTCATCAGCTAAAGCAAGTTCTTCCTGTGAAAGTAGATTTTCTTCTGATTGTTCTTCGATAATTTCTGCAATTTCTTCCTTTATAGATGTAGTAGGAAGATTAAACATTTGTGCTGTAATACATTCAGTTTCCAGCAAAACTTCCGGCAGCATTTTTTCCGGATTTGCAGATTGTGCGACTTGTTCGTTTACAATCACATCTTCAACATTATCAGCCAATAAGCTTTCAGAATCCGACATCGGATTTGACAATGATTGTAAATGCTCTTCAGCAATTTTAGCTTTCTTGTTTTCTTTTGAGTCTTTTGCTACCGCGTTCTTTGTACTGGCACAGGAAATCACTGTTCCTGCACAAAAAACGACAAGTAAAACAGTGATTATCCCGCCTAATCTTTTCACTATTTTCTCCTGCGTTCAAAGTTAAAAGTACAACTGTCAGTTATTGATTGTTCAATAATCTTGTCATACTCATCCATGATAAGATTAGTATCGGCAACGTTATAATTATTTAAAGGGTACATTTCGATATAATCTGCAAAAAACTGTTCCTTGTCAGACTCCGGATAAGCAACCGCACCGTTGAGTAAAAATAAAACGTCGTCATTCAAAATTCCCGGCTTCATTTCTCTTGCCGGTGAAACCTTTTGCTTCTTCTTTTTACTTACAGTCTTTTTTTCTTCATTCACGCTTTCTTTGTTTTCTGCCTGTGCCACAGTAGGCGTAAATTGTTTTTTTCGTTCGTTGCTTTTGACTGCATGACGAGTAATCGATGCCGCACAAAACAACACGATTACCAAAGAAACAAAAATAATTATAATTTCACGCTTATTTCGATAAATAAAAGAATCGTTTTTATGCTCAGGGAAGACGTCACTTTTTACGACAGAAATCTTCGCCTTTGTGTGATGGAATAAATCAGAGATTTTTTTCAATAAATTTTGCAGAGACAATTTTCGATACCCCCATAGTTTCCTGTGTTACACCGTACATTACATTTGCAGCCGACATGGTTTTTTTATTATGCGTAATCATGACAAACTGGCTTTGGTCTTTAAAATCTTGTACAAGCTCGATAAAACGAGTAACATTCGCTTCGTCCAAAGCAGCGTCAATCTCATCCAACAGACAAAACGGCGACGGCTTTACCATAAAAGTCGCAAACATCAACGCAATTGCCGTCATTGTTCGCTGTCCACCGGAAAGAAGTGTAATACTTTTACGAGTCTGTCCCGGCGGCTGAACTTCTACATCAATACCGGTTTCCAGAAGATTTTCCGGCTCAGTAAGCAATATGTCCGCCTTTCCGCCGTTGAAAAGTTTCGAAAAAATCATCTGAAAATTCTTTCTGATTTCCACATAAGTTTTCTCAAACATCTCCTGTGATTTACCGTTTAGTTCATTGATTATGGTAAGCAAATCATCTTTACCTTTTTGCAAGTCGTCCAACTGTGACATAAGCTTCTTTAAGAGATTCACACTCTTGCATAGCCGCCATATTTACCTGTCCCAACGACATCATGCTGCTTTTGATATCAGAAAGAGACTCACGAATCACTGAAGACTCACGACCGGTATTGTATTTTTCCGTATTCTCATACTCTTTCAAGTTAATAGAAAGGTTGTCGTATGCGTTACGATAAATCTCATTGATTGTAGTATCTACCTCCGCAAGTTTAAGCTTCAACTCTTCTATTTCAACTTTTTTATTTTGGTAAGACTCGTTAATAGAACGCATTTTCTGCTGTTGTTCCGACATCTTCTCGTTTTCTGTCGCTATCAAATTTTCAAGTTCATCAATACGCAGTTCTATCTTCTTTTTCTTGTCTCGTTCACTTCGCAACAAGCCTTCATTTTCGTCAATTTCATATTGAACTTCTTCCAGCTCTTCATTACGAGACTTTATCGAATGTACAAGCTCGTCCTTTTGAGCAATATATTCATTTTTAATCTTTGTAATTCGCTGTATTTCACGGTCAAAAGATTTTTGTTTTTCTACTAACCGTGAATGAATCACTTGTGCTTCCTGAGCTTGTTTTCTGTAATTTTCTTTTTGTTCTTCCTTAGTGTCAGAATTTCTTTCAAGATTTTCTATTTCGTTTCTGCAGTTATGCATACGTTTATCAAGTTCTGCAATCTCATGCTCAGTCTTACGTTTTTTTTGAATAATTCCCTCAGGACTGAAAATATCGTTCATAAAGATTTCAGTCGCTTTGACATACTTGTTTACATTTTCACCGGCAAGCCCGAGTTTTTCTTCCAGCTCTTGCAAATGTTTACCGAAGTCTTCCAACTTCTGAAAAAACGCACTGCTGTCTGACGGAATATTTCGAATCTTCAAAACATCTTCTAAGAATTGTCTACGTGTTCTAAACTCTTCACGCACTCTCGGAATATCATGACCGACACTTTCCTTTAACGTCATTATTTCACGAGAATTCATATCAAATACATTCAACGACTCTTCTATTTTTACAATCAACGCATCGGTAATTTCTTTTAGATGTCCACGCTTACCGGCTTGTTCCGCCGCCAAATCTTTTATCAAGCCATGCAAAGTTTTTATTTGTTCTTCATTTTTTTTCAAATCAATATCAATCTGCTCAATAGCTTGATTGTGACGAGAAATATCTTTTTCTATAGAACTGATTTTTGAAACAGTCTCAAAACGCTCGTCATCAACATAAGAAAGTTCCTCTTCCGTGTCGGCAATATTTTTATCCAATCGCCCCAACTTTTCTTCATCTGTACGCAATGAAGCGGAAATTGAATCTTCTTTATCACGCAACGCCTTGTTTTTTACATTCAAAGCTTTGATTTCACCCTCGACTCTTTCAATCTCACGATGTTTATCTATTTTTTCCTGTCCGAGCTCATTTACTCTAAGCATTTTTTCGGATACATCACTTTCAAGACTGCCGATTTCAGCTTCGATTGCGGCAAGTTCTTCGTCTACTTTCGATTGTTTCCCGGAAAAACGTTCTTTTACGTTCTTCTGCACCATAAGTCTGTTGATTCCCAGCTCTATTTCCAAATCTCGAACGCCGTCTTTTAGTTCCATATAACGTTGAGCTTTGTCAGCTTGCTTTTTCATAGACTCATATTGTTTCGATACTTCAGAAAAAATATCTTGAGCACGAACAATATTTTCATTTGCTCTGTTTAGATTGTTTTCGGCTTCATGTTTTCGAGATTTATATTTTGTGATTCCAGCAGCTTCTTCGATGATATAACGGCGGTCTTCGGGCTTATTGGAAAGAATCATGTCGATTTTTCCCTGTTCCATAAATGAATAAGCCGACTTACCTACTCCGGTATCAAAAAAAAGTTCATGAATATCTTTAAGACGTACTTTTTCCTTGTTGATGTAATATTCATTTTCACCGTCGGCGTAAATTATACGAGCGACTTCTACCTCGTTAAAATCCAACGGCAACAATCCGTTTTCATTTACCAATGTCAAACGAACTTCGGCACGACCGAGCCCTTTTTTCTCGGTAGTTCCTTTAAAAATAACGTCCGTCATATTGTTTGCACGCAAAGAACGGTTTTTTTGTTCTCCCAAAACCCATTTTAAAGCATCTACAATGTTGGATTTTCCGCAACCGTTAGGTCCTACAATCGCCGAAATACCTTTATCAAATTTTATCTCAGATGGCTCACAAAACGATTTAAAGCCATTAATAGTAAGATTTTTTAAAAACATAACCCGCCCATTACCACAAAAAATATCAGAAGAAAATTACTCTCCTGTGCCTAATCTACATTTATATTCCGTAAAATGTACATTCCCCTTTCCCTTTATCGGTAAGAAAAAAAAGTTCTTAATTGTCAGCTTTTGAAAAAAGTTTCTACTGTGAAAAAATAAATTGTGATTATCATTGATAAATTACAAAATCTCATCTATACATTTGCAACATGAGAAATTATTTTAAATATTTGATTATTTTTATATGCGTTCCGTTCCTTTTCAACTGTATTAATCAAAAAGAGTCTGAAAAAAATCTTACTTATCAATCCGTTTCGATGGAAGAAGGTTTAAAAATCATGTCAGAATCTTCAGACTATATTTTGTTGGATGTTCGCAGCTTAGATGAATTTGCTTCAGGTCATATTCCGGGTGCAATTTTATATCCTCACGACGATATAAGCGAACAAACATGTGAAACGATTTTACCGAATAAAAAGCAACGAATCTTTGTTTATTGCAGAAGCGGCCGCCGCAGTAAAATTGCTGCACAAAAACTTATTGATTTAAAATATACAAATATTATCGAAATCGGCGGAATTAACGACTACAACGGCGAACAACAAAACTAAAGCTTTCTTCAAAGCTTTTCAAACCACGTGGGTTTAAAG
>JAXJQT010000272.1:0-2236 GCA_036311025.1 Spirochaetota bacterium | reverse complement strand
GTTCGGAGCAAGACCGGTAAAACGTGCAATTCAAAATTATATAGAAAATGAAATAGCTCGACTTTTAATATGCGGTGATTTTGAAGAAAATCAAACGGTAAGAATAAAAGTTGACGGGGAAACTTTTAGTTTTATCAAAGAATAAGGCTGTAAAACAAAAAATGCACTTCATGGTAGAAGTGCATTTTTTTTATGTCTTTGTTATACAACAGTTAAATTTTATTCGTTGTCATTGATGAATGAAATCGGTTGACCTGTAGAATCGAGAACGGATAACCACAATTCACTTTCCGGCTCAAGCATCTTTCTTTCGGAAATAGCTAATTTGATAGGTAAATGAACATATTCGCCGCCTAAATAACCGATTACAATGTCTGTTTTTCCGCTCATGCCGGCATGAACTGCACGCTGTGCAAGTTGTAAACAGAAAATTGAATCATTTGGAGTAGGCGGAGTAGAACGAATAATGTAACTTGGGTCAATGTATTTTACCGATGTAGAAATTCCTTCGTTTGCAAAATATTCTTTTATTTTATCTTTCAAAAATAAACCTATGTCATTAAGCTTTTCATTACCTGACGGATCGTATTTCTTTTCCATATTTTCAAAAAATTCCTGTCCGGCACCTTCGGCTACCAGAATAACAGCGTGATTTGAATGGCGGAAACGTTTTTTTAATGTAGCAAGAAAACCTTTTTCTCCGTCAAGTTCAAATTTTATTTCAGGTACAAGTACAAAGTTTACATCATTTGTCGCAAGAGTCGCATTTGCCGCTATAAAACCGGAATGACGTCCCATTACTTTTACGATACCTATTCCGTTCATGGCACCTTTTGCTTCTGTGTGAGCGGCTTCTATCGCTGTACAAGCTTTGCTGAATGCAGTTTCCGAACCGAATGATTTATCGATATACGCAATATCATTATCAATAGTTTTCGGGATTCCGATAACAGCAATTTTTAGATTACGTCTTTCGATTGCTTCTACGATTTTGGAAGCTCCTCGTAAAGTTCCGTCACCGCCGATGACATACAAAATATTAACTTTGAGTTTTACGAGTTTATCTACAATCTCATCTTCATTTTGCGGACCGCGTGAAGAACCGAGAATTGTACCTCCGAGCTTGTGAATATTCTCTACTACGTCCGGTGTAAGGTTGATGATAGAGTGGTCGTATTTGTCGATAAAGCCTTCGTAACCATATCTGATTCCGTACATCAAGCGGTTGTTGTAACGGTAATAATTCATATATACCAATGCACGGATTACGGAATTCAATCCCGGACAGAGCCCGCCGCAAGTTACTACGGCAGAAATTGTTTCTCCCGGCTTAAAATATATTTTTTGTCGAGGACCGGCTTTTTCAAAAGAAGGAATAAAATCCTCACAGTCTTCACCGCTTTTTAATTTATTGACATACTCATTCAATTTTTTTTCAGATGAAAGATATAAAAATCTGTCTTCGTCACTGATATATTTAATTTTGTGCTCTTTTGTATTAGTAAAACCATCCAACGGAGAATCGTAATGAGCATCTCCTAATGTTTTTACTGTCAAATCTTCTTTTTTCAGCATGTTTACTCCTTATTTCAACATCATTTTATTGACTTCTATTTCAGAAGCTTCCAAATATGAAAGTCCTTCATGCTCTTTGTGTGCGTAAAGGATTTTTGATGATGAATTAATAAATACTCTGCTTAAATCAAAGTCGTGTTTCTTTAATGCTGATAAAACTTCGTCAAGATTGCCGCCTTGTTTTCCTACACCCGGAATCAAAAGAGGTAAGTTGCCTGCATTTTTAAACATTGCAATGATTCTGTCCAACTCTTCAAGGTGAGTAGCTCCGGCAACAGCTCCGATAGGTGTATCAAATTCTTTTGACCAATCTATAAGTTTGTTAATCACTGCTTCATATAAATATTGACCGTTTTCCAGTTTTAACATCTGGAAGTCACAGCTGCCCGGATTGGATGTTCTGGCAAGTACAAAAAAGCCTTTGTCTTTATATTGGAAAAAAGGTGAAAGTGAATCTGTTCCCATATAAGGAGCTAAAGTCACGGCATCGGCATTTAATTCTTCAAATACAGCTTTTGCATACGCTTTTGAAGTATTTCCGATATCTGCACGTTTTGCATCCAATATCACCGGAATGCCTTTTTCTTGTGCATGAGAAATTATTTTTTTTAATGCAAGGTGGCCTGCAACACCGAATGGCTCGAAGAAAGCAACATTAGGT
>JAXJQT010000271.1:0-23131 GCA_036311025.1 Spirochaetota bacterium | reverse complement strand
TGAATATCCTTCATCGTGAGCTTTTACCTGTGCTTTTAAACTTGCACAATAATTTGCTCCGGTTTTTGCTTCACCTACTCCGCCGCGAATCGCACGTACGTAGTCATCTTCAATCCAGATTTTTACCGGATTCAAACCTTCCGGATAGTAAGCACCTACAGGTGAAAGAATCACCATAAATAAATAAGTATGTGACGGGCGAACACCTAAAAATGGGTCAGTTGCAATGATAAAAGGTCGTACATACAACGAAGTTCCCGGTTTTGTCGGAATCCAAGCTTCATCCATTTTTACTACAGCTTTTATAGCTTGTATAAAATCTTCATCAGGTATTTCCGGAATACAAATTCTTCTGTTTGTATTATTTGCACGCTCAGCATTTTTATCCGGACGGAATAATAAAATTTTCCCTTCTTTTGTTTTATATGCTTTTAACCCTTCAAACATTTCTTGTCCGTAATGGAAAACCATTGATGACGGCTCCATTTCTAAAGATTGATACGGAACAACACGTGGATCAAACCAGCCTTTACCTTCTTCATAATTCATAATAAACATATGATCTGTAAAAATAGTTCCGAATTTTAAAGGATTATCTTCTCCCGGAATTGCTTTGGGATTGGTAGTTTTTTCATAACGAATATTTAACATAAGTCCTCCGTCTATAATGCCTTGCACAGTCTTTTGTAAAAGTGCTGGCATTTTATGACTATTTTATATGATTGTAAATAAAAAAATCTACAATCTGCCATATAATGAGGTTATTTCTGCTAAAAATTTTTCGTGTTCCGGCTTTAAATCATTACGATTAAAACGCCATTGCCAATTTCCTGATGCACTTCCCGGCAAATTCATTCTGGCTTCACTGCCTTTTCCGAGTAAATCTTGCATTGGTGCAATGGCTATATTTGCCACGCTTGCCCATGCTGCTTTTATAAAATTGTAATGTAACGTACTTTTATCTGTAATTCCTAAATATTTATCAGCCATTGATTTGTCTATATCTTTGGCACTGTTGTACCAGCCGTGAACCGTATCATTATCATGTGTACCGGTATAAACTGCATAATTTTTTTCATAAACATGAGGCAAAAAGTTTTTACTGCTGGATTCCACCGAATCAAATGCAAATTGTAAGATTTTCATTCCCGGTAGATTGTATTTCTCACGCAACGCTACTACATCCGGTGTAATAAGTCCCAAATCTTCAGCTAAAATCGGAATATTACCGAAAGCTTCTTGTAATGCTTCGAAAAGTTCGTTGCCCGGAGCTTGTTTCCATTCGCCGTTTACTGCTGTTTCTTCTCCGTACGGAACTTGCCAATATGCACAAAGTCCTCGGAAATGGTCCAATCGCAGAATATCAGCAAAACGCAAATTCGCTTCGATTCGCTTAATCCACCAAGAAAAGCCGGTAGCTTTCATGTAATCCCAACGATATATAGGGTTGCCCCAGAGTTGTCCGGTTGCAGAAAAATAATCCGGTGGTACTCCGGCTACCATTTGCGGCATGCCGTTTTTTTCATCCAGCAAAAATAATTCGGGAGATGCCCACGCATCACTTGAATCAGCTGCTATATATAAAGGAATATCTCCGATTATTTGAATGAAATTACTGTTTGCATAGGCTTTTAAGTCAAGCCACTGTTGTGAAAATTCGTATTGTAAGAATTGATAGAATTTAACTTTATTTGCGAGTTTTTCACTGTAATATTTTAAAGCTTCCGGTTTACGCAAACGAATGTCTTCATCCCAATTAAACCATGATTTTCCGCCGAATTCGTCTTTTATACTCATAAACAAAGCATAATCAGTAAGCCAATCATTATTTTTGATGATGAAATTGTTAAATTTTGCATTGGCGGTAGTATTTAAGTTTATGAAAAAAGACTCAAACGCTTTTTCCAGTATGGGAAATTTCCATTGAATAACTTTACCGTAATCAATAGAATCTTCCGAGAAATCCGCAGGCTTTATATCTTCGATTGTTAAAAGATTTTTTTGTACGAGAATTTCTAAATCAATAAGTAAAGGATTTCCCGCAAAAGCGGAAAAACATTGATACGGAGAATCACCGTAACCGGTATGTCCCAACGGACAGACTTGCCACAGTGATTGACCCGAACGAATTAAAAAATCGACAAAAGCGTAAGCTTCTTTTCCCAAAGTCCCTATTCCGTATTTCCCCGGCAAAGAAGTCGGGTGAAGTAATATTCCGCTTTTGCGTTTTTTATTCATGTTGTTCTCCGTATTTTATTGTAAATAAGGCTTTCTGTATTCATCAGCGGCAATATGAAGTTGTTTGATTCTGTTCATTACTTCATCAACTTGACATTGACGCATTTCTTCTTTTTCTTGAACATTAGGATTTGCCGCTGCAACATCGGCGATAAAAGATTTTGTTTCTATTACATCACCGAAGTTAAAAACCATAACGTCTTGCAAGAATGATTCTCTTGTCATATCTTCATGTTCTTTCGGCGGCATATTGTTTCCGTTGATAGAACAACAACAAATGTAATCAAAAATATTTAGATATGCCATTGTTTCTTTCATTCCTTTTCCGCTGGACGGATCCCATTCTCTGTAGCGAGTCCCCGCAGGATAAAGAACAAAAATACTGCTTTTATTTTTCAATTCCATGATTTTTCTAGTTGCACGCATATTTATCTTTTTCGCAAGTTCATATTCTTCTTTCTTGCTTTCATCTTGTGCAATTTTGTTTAACCCGCGTACAGGGTAAATAACGATTCTGGTAAACATTTCTGTATAAAGTTTTACCAACGGAGTTTGATTAAGTTTTACCCCAGCAACAAAAACAAGTTTGTCAAATAATTGTTTAATTTGCTCATCACCTGAGTCTTCAAATCTGGTAAACATACTCGGTACATCCATGTTTGAAAGATGTTCTGATAATATCAAACAAGATTTTCCTGATTCGGCAAGCTCGCCTAATTTTTTTAAGTTCTCCATTCCCAAAATTGTACTGCCGGGCAGATGTCCCATTCGCATGATTTCCAGTAACATCGGACGATTTTTAGTGTGTGCCTGTTGGTAAATATTTTCAGGTGTAATCACTGTATCTTCATTCATTTTTGAGTTTTGCATCATTCTTTTTGCATAATCAAAAAATTCTTGTGTTTTTTCATTGTTTTTAGACATTTTCATTTTCCTCCGTTTCATCTTCGATTATATCTTTTTCCCATTGATAATAAACCAATACGTTGATTCCGTAACGACGATAGTCAGTCTGAACCAATTCGCCTATTTTTTCATCAAACGGGTCGGTATATTTTGCATGCATTACAATTACGCCGTTGTCTTTTAATAATTTCTTTTCTTCCAATAGTTCTAAAAGAGACTGTTTGTTCTCCATTTTAAAAGGCGGGTCAAGCATTATAAAATCATATTTTTTTGCACAACGTCGTATATAAGCAAACGCGTCGGAAATTATCGGGCGGATTTTTCCGGTAAGTCCGAGTCGGTCAATGTTTCCGTTCAGCACGACTTTTTTACCGTAATCTCCCTCGACTACATCTGCACTTTTTACCATTCCGCGAGAATAGCCTTCGATTGATATAGATGCAGAACCGGAAAAAAGGTCAAGCATTTCCATATCTTTTCGCCCGAACATGATATTAAACAACGCCTGTTTGCACATTGATGTCATCGGACGAATTTCTCCGGGAGGACAATCCAGTTTTCTTCCTTTTAGAGAACCGGATGCCACTCGAATCGATAGTTTTTTTATATTATTGTTTCTTGGATTTCTTTTTGTTCCGCCGGTTTGCATAAAATTATCCTAATATTGGAATGATTTTTGGGTCTACTCTCAAGATTTTCGCGTTTTGCTGTCTGATTTTTTCGATTGCACGTTGAATCTGTACGAAAGTACAAGGCATTGTTGCAATAGAGAAAATCGCAGTTTCACCGGATGTTCTGACATTATGACTGACAGTTTCGATGTTAATATTTTCACTGCCTATTGCTGTCGTAATGATTCCGGTAATTCCCGGCATATCTTCCGCTTCAAAAGTAATATTGTATGCGATTTTCATCTCATCAAATGACAAAAATTTCAAGTCTTGTGACGGATAATTACGTAAGCTTGCAGTTCCGTAACGTGCAATGAATACAATATCAGAAACAATGGCACTTCCGGTTTCCGTAGAGCCGGCACCTTGACCTATCATTATATTTTCATAAGAATATTTTCCGGTAACTTTTACTGCATTTGTCGCATTGTCAATTTCAGATAAGAAGTTTTCATCACGTACCATCATAGGACGAACTGTCGCATATACACCGTCATTTTCTTTTTTTGCAAAACAAATTAATTTTATTACAGCTCCGATTTCTTTTGCAAATGCCGTGTCTTCGGCTGTGATTGTATCAATTCCCAAAATCGGCAACTGTTCAACGCTTACATCAAGGCCGTAAATCAATTTTAATAATATAATTAATTTATGACCGGCATCATGTCCGTTAATATCAAGAGTCGGGTCAGCTTCTGCATAACCTTTTTCTTGTGCACTTTTTAGTGCGTCTGCAAAACTTTTGCCTTCGTTTGCCATTTTTGAAAGTATATAATTACTTGTTCCGTTCATAATTCCTTGAACACAAGTAATCTCATCACCGGTAAAACACTCATTTACACCTTTAATAATCGGAATTGCACCGCAGACAGATGCTTCAAAGCCGACTGCTTTATTGTTTTTAAATGCAGTATCAATAATGGTTTTATTATATTTTGCAAGTAATGCTTTATTTGCAGTAACAAGATGTTTTCCGGAATTTAATACTCCGGTAACAGTTTCAAGCAATGCTTCGGATGAGCCTCCGATTGTTTCTATAACCAAATCGATAGATTTATCATCAAGAATTTCTTGAGTGTATTTCGGCATATCTTCTTTTGCCGGATCTTTTCCGTTTCCGCAAAAAAGTTCAAGAGGTATTCCGTGACGAACCGAAGATTTTGATGGGAATAAATCGAGGATTTTAGCTATTTCGATTTGTTTCCCACTTTTTATTGCTAATGATTGAGCTTGTTCTAATATGATTTTAGCAACTCCCCCGCCGACTGTTCCGCATCCGAGAATAGCTATTCTGAATTTCTCCATTTATATCTCCCTGTTAATAATTAGTAGTCAATTTAAATTTTTCTCTTGTTATAATTGATGTATATGAAATTGTCAAATATTGCCATTCTATTGTAGAAATCTGGCTAAAGTTGCTGTGAGATTGGAAAGAAAGTGATTAATTAAAAAAGATTGAATCCATAGAAAGTAATTTCATAATAAGGAGAAATTGAAAAATATTTAGTTCCTAAGGAATCCGTCTGATATTCGAGTTTTATTTTGTATAAATATTTTTTGTTATATTTTATTTTGCCGGTTGCCATGCGGTTGTTTTGCAACTGTTGAAACAGTTCTTTTTTTGCACATTTCATTTGTACATTCGGAAACTCATATACGGCGATAGGAGAATCTTGGTCGTTTTTGTCGTACAGTTGAAATTCCATTTTTTTTAATAGTGATAAGTTTTGTAACTCCCACTCTATTGTATTCAAATCATCAGAAAGCACACTTGCTAAAGCTACACCGTAATTTGGACCGGAATCATTACCATAAATATCTTTTAATAAAAAAGTGTCTTGAATAAGACCGTATTTACCAAACAAAAACTGAACATGGTAAATACCGCATTCTAAATAATCATGATGGGTCGAGTCTTTTATATTAGAAATCGCTCTATAAGTATTTTCATCTAAACTGTCAGGAATAATATCCCAGTAAAAATCTTTAGACGGCGGAATTACACGAACCTTGTCCAGCACCACGTCGGCAGTAGTTTCTGCATAACAAGAAAATGTTTGAGATACACTGCGAATTCCGTTTATAAGTTCAGTATTTACGGCTGTGATTTCGAACTTTAAATCTTTCGGAAAATGAGAGTTTATGCATTCGCCTTCATAAAGTTTTACGATTTGTTCCTGTGCATTTTTACATTGAATTTTGTATTTTATGTTTTTGTAGTTAAAATAACTGGAAAAAGAGATTTTCTCGGAGTAATTGACTCTGGGCTTGTCTTTGCCTATTGTCCCTTCGACAAGAAGAATATCGTCTGAATCAAATAATTGATATTCAAGGAACACCTTTTCTTTCGGTAAAGAAATAACAAAAGAAAAGGTGTATTCTAAAGAATGCAATTGTGCATTATTTTTATTTGCATTTGTTATAGAAAAAGAGGTTTCAAACTTAGTATTTTCTTTTACCTCTGATTCTGTATTTATTATTGCTTGTTCTTTTTTTATCTTTTCTTCTTTCACTTGTGCCTTATTCAGACAAGAAAAAAACAAAAGCGGAAAAATTAAGAATAAAAAAAAGCAATTTTTCATTTTTTTACGACACTTGCAAGACGTTCCAAAACTTTTACACGGTCTAAAGGTTTAATAATGAAATTTTTTGCTCCCAAAAGAAGTGCTTTTTTTACAAGTTCTTCTTTTCCCAAAGCACTAATCATAACAACTTTTGCTGTTTTATCAAATGCCATAATTTGTTCCAATGCCGTAAGTCCATCCATTTTTGGCATTGTTATATCCATTGTTACCAAATCAATATTTGGATAATGTTCTTTATATTTTGCGACAGCTTCTTCTCCGTCTGCTGCTGTATCTACAACTTCGTAATCTTGAGATAAAAGCATTTGCTGTAATTGTTTTTTTACAAAAATAGAATCATCTACTAAAAGTATTCTATATTTAGATCCGTCATCTTTTAATCCATCCGGAACTTTTGCATTAATTGTTGGAAAATCTGATGCCGATTTCATAGTACATCCATCCTTATCTTAGTTATTATAAATATTTTCTTTGATTGCTACATTGATACAAAGACTTCCTTCTTCCAATTCCAATGGTACAACCAAAGCTTCAATTTTATCAGTTAAACGTAAATTATCTCCCACAAATAATGCAGGCGGTGTTAAATCGAATTTAAATCCAAGTTCGTGCAATTTTGTAACTGCATTTCCCGTAATCATATTTCCTAACTCTGTTAATGTTGCAGACGCTAATTCGTCTAGGCTATCTAAACGTTCTCCATTCATCGAAGAGGCAATATTAAGTGCTGTCACCTCTGACATATCCAAAACTACACGACCGGAAACTTGACCGGCAAGCCCTACGATAATAGCAACTCCTTGAATATTGTTGATACTTGTAGATAACTTTGGAGTTCCTCTTTTTACATTTTCTGAGACAGTCGATTTTAATACCGACATGGCAGACTCTACAAATGGATTGATATACTCAACTCTCATTTTGTTTTTCTCCTACTAAAAATTTATTTTTTTATAAGAACAGAAAAATCCTGTTCATCCATTCTGATAAAATCATCAGAAGTTATAACTTCTGAATCACCGACAATAAGAATTCCGTTTGGCACAAGATGTTGTGCAATATCTTTTACAAAAAGAAGATACTCAGATTCTTTCATAAATAAAGATAAATCTCTTGCTACGATGATATGAAATTTTCGTTCATCGGTAGATAGATTTTTTGCATCATGAAATTCAAAATAAATTTGGTCATTTATTTCTTTTTTTACTTTGTATTGCTTTGCACCCGTATTTATAAAGTTCTTATTAATTTCCATCCATGCGGGGATTTCACTGTCTTGAACTTCCATTCCGGATGCATTACTTATCGCCCCTAAGTTACAGTCTGTTGCAATAAATTTTATATCCGGACAAACATCTTTTAAGGCAAAATATAATGAAAATGCTTCGTATCCATTTCCACAACCAATATCCATTCCTTTGACATCTTTTGTTCCCATTTTTTTCAAATGAGCAGAAACAATATTTCTTAAAGACTCAGCTTGTTTTTGGCTCCAAAAACATTCTGTATTAACCGAGTAAAAATCATTTAAAATTTTATCTGCATCTTGCTCAGTTACTTTGGGCATGTCTTTTATATTATTTTCTTTCATATAAACCGAATATAGTTCACGAAATTTATTTCTGTTTACATTATGAATATGTATACCGGCAAATTGCTCTATTTGATTTGCAAAATATGTAAACACTTCTTCTGCCAAATCAGACTCTTGCGGTAAAATCTCTTTTTTGGCTTTTTCTTTATCTCCGAAAATTGCTTCTGTATCTAAAATCACATACAATCTTTTTTCAATATCAATGATTCCGGATATGTATTCCTCGTTTATACTTCCGAGCAATGAACTTGGCGGCTGTATTTTATCTTTTTGAATAGGAAAAACCTGCATAATCTCTTCGACAATTACACCGATTAGCAAATTTCCGACTTTTAAGATAATGACAGATTCGCCTTCTTCCGGAATGTCATATTCTGCATTCAGATGAAATAATTTTGCTAATTCAATAATAGGTATAATTTCACCGCGTAAATTAAACACTCCGCGAACAAAATCCAATGCATTTGGAATCGGTGTAAATCTTTTTTCACACAGAATTTCTTTTACCATCATAATATCGATTCCGTAATATTGGTTGCCTATTCTGAAAGACACAATCTTGGAATCATATTCAATGACTTGCTTTTTATCCTGTTCTTGAATAGAAAGTGAACTATTTATATTTTGTTGATTTTGCATTAAATATTTAAAATCCATTCCTTTAATTTCACTCATAGCCTAGTCCTTTCTGTTATTATTCTTTCGATTTTGCTGATTTTCCTGTTCTTGCTTCATTCCTAATTCTACAATCTGAGATACATCGAGAATCAAGCTGACTGTTCCGTCACCGAGTACGGTAGCACCGGCAATACCCGGAGTTGACGTATATTTATCTTTTAACGGCTTGATTACAATATCTTCTTCACCAATCAATGAATCTACAAGCAATCCCATTTTCTTATCATTTATTCCGACAATAACTACAAAATAAGATTCCAAATCTTCTGATTTTTTCAAATTAAACAATCTACTTAATCGTAATAATGACAAAACTTCATTTCGTACATTAATAACTTCATAATTATCAATTGACTTTATCTCTTGCGGACTGATTCTGATACTTTCAATTACAGAAGAAATAGGCAATACGTATATTTCGGATTGAACACGTACCATCAAACCTTGAATAATCGCCAAAGTCAGCGGCAGCTTGATAATAAAGGTAGTACCTTTGCCCGGTACAGATGTAATACGAACAGTTCCGCTCATTTTCTCAATATTTTTCTTTACAACATCAAGTCCTACTCCTCGTCCTGAAACGGAAGTAATTTTATCAGCAGTAGAAAATCCCGGTTCAAACAACAATGCAAATGTATCTTGCTCACTTAATTGTTTGTCTGCAGAAATAATCTTTCTTTCGATTGCTCTTTTTCTCACGCTTTCCGGATTTATTCCGCGACCGTCATCTGATATATAAATAGAAATCAAGTTTCCTTCATTTGCTGCTTTTAGTTTTACCATTCCCGGTACGCTCTTTCCTGCAGCAAGACGTTCTTCCGGTGTTTCCATTCCGTGGTCTACTGCATTTCTTATCATGTGAATCAATGGATCAGACAAATCATCAAGCATTGCTTTGTCTACTTCAGTTTCTTCACCTTCCATTACCAAATCAATTTCTTTGTGCAAATCGCGTGATAAATCTCTTACCAAACGTGGAAATCTACTGAAAACTTGTTTAATCTGAATCATTCTTACACGCATTACACCTTCGCGTAAATCAGAAGATATTCTGTCTAAGCTTTGTGATGTAGAACGGAATTTTTCTACAATTTCTTTGTAACCGTTTAAAAATGAATCAAATTGTGTGGTAAAAGCAGCAATATCTTTTTGATATTCGTTTTTTAAACTTTCGATATTATTGCTTCCTGTATTATGAGCCAACAAACCGGAAAAATGTTTGTTTTTATCTTTAAAAACATTCATCATTGTTGAAAATGTTTCTATGCTCTCGTAGTACTTTATTGCTAATTGATTAAATGTTGCTTTATTTATAACGATTTCGGATACAAGATTTAAAAGTTCATCGATTCTGGAAGAATCTACTCTTAGTACAGAAGAAGCAACATTTTTTGTATCTTTAATTGCGGACGCAGAAGTTTTCTTTTTTACTTCGTCCTGGTTTCGTTTTACATCTTTTGCTACTTCGGCAACAGCACTCACCGGTTCTTCTTCCGTATTTTCAATGTACATACTCAATACGTCTTTTATATCAACTTTTTGAGGTGTAACTTGTGTTTCGACTGCCGGCACTTCTTGTTCTGCAGAATCTATATTATCTATACTAAAAGGAAGAATATTTATTTCCTTGGTCATATCCGGCAATTCAATCATTTCTTGAAGTCTTTCTTTAGATTCTGACGTTGCTACAATATAGATTACGGATTGATAGAATTCATCTGAGTATAATGAATCAAAATCCGGTACGGTTTTAAGAACAGTTCCAGCATCACGTAAAGAAGTAAATACTTGAATCCCACCGACAGTTCTCATAGGATTGTCTTCGTTAAAATCTACAGTTATTTGCCACATCGGCAAATTTTCGGTATTTCCCTGTTTGATTTCCATCAAATCATACTCGCCGAATTCAAAGATTTCATCGCCATTTGCGGTTTCCTCTTTTTTTTCAACAACAACTTCTTCTTTTTCGACAATATTTTGTGTGGATGTTTTTTTCTGTGGAGTTTCATCAACAGAATGTTCTGCTATTTTCTTCAATTCATTTAATGTTTCATCAAAGTTTTCTGAATAAACATTGCTTTGAGCTCTCGCCGCAACCATTTCCTTTATAATATCAAGTGCACGTAGTAATACATCAACAATTCCGGAAGATACTTTTACCGCTCCGTTTCGGATTTCATCCATTGCATCTTCCATTGTATGTGTAAAATGACTGATTTCTAAAAACTGCACTGTTGCCGAGCCACCCTTGAGGGTATGTGCCGCTCGAAATAAAGAATCAATAGCTTCGGAATCTGAAGTATTACTTTCGAGAACAAGTAAACTTTCTTCTATTTTATCAATCAGTTCATAAGCTTCCTCAAACCACTCTTTTAAAAGTTCTTCATCAATAAAATCACTCATAGAAACCCCTTAAGAACACATACAAAATGAATACGTAAATGTAGTGTACTACAAAAAGATATAAAAACATAACACAATAATCGGTTTTCACAATATTGAATTTTTATTTTAATCTTTCCTTTTTCAAAAGTAAAGTTTTACTTAAATTCATGTTTACTTGTAAAAGATTCAGAAAATGGATATAATCTTGTACTATATATTATAAATTACGCTAATCGGGACAATGAAAGTTACCAATCCAATAATTGTAGGAGGCGTATTATAAATCCAGCTAATCCATTAATTGTACAAAGCGACGGTTCTCTGCTTCTTGAAGTTTACAATCCTAATTTTGAAAAAGTACGAAATGAGCTTTCAAAATTTGCGGAGTTAGTAAAATCCCCGGAACATGTTCACACTTATTTGATAAGTTCCATCAGTATTTGGAATGCATCGGCAAGCGGTGTTACATTAGAAGAAATAATTTATGCTATAGAAAATTATTCAAAATTTGATGTTCCGCAAAATGTAATCGAAAATATAAAAACTATTTATCAACGTTTTGGGAAAATAGAGCTTCTCAGAGGCGAAAGCGACGAACAGCTGATTCTTGAGATAAAAGAAAAAAATATAGAACTTGAAATCTTAGCCAATTCAAAGCTGAAAAAATATTTATTTTTAAAAGAAGCTCCCGGTCGATATATTATCAATTTAGAAGTACGAGGAGACTTAAAAGTCGACTTTTTCAATTACAATTTACCTATAAATGATTTAGCCGGTTATACACCGGGAACGCCTTTGGATATAAACTTGCGAGAGACAACGCTCGAAGGAAAACAATTTGCTCCCAGAGAATATCAAAAACTTGCATCTGAATCTTTTTATCAAGCGGGGACGAATCTCGGAGGACACGGAACGATTGTTTTGCCGTGTGGTTCCGGAAAAACAATAATCGGCATTGATGTACTTGCAAAAGTAAAAATGTGTACGCTTATTCTTGCCACAAGTGTAGCGTCTGTCCATCAATGGATTAGAGAAATTTTGGATAAAACAACGATTTCGCCGGACGACATCGGAGAATATACAGGTGATAAAAAGGAAATTAAACCTATTACCGTAACGACTTACCAAATGTTGATTTATCGAAAAAAACAAACCGATGAATTTCCTCATTTCGGAATTTTTCAGGCACAAGATTGGGGGTTGATTATTTACGATGAGGTTCATTTGTTGCCGGCTCCGGTGTTTAAAGTCACTTCCGGTATTCAAAGTAAACGTCGTTTAGGTTTGACTGCGACTTTGGTTAGAGAAGACGGTCATGAGAAAGACGTATTTTGTTTGATTGGACCAAAACGTTTTGATACTCCGTGGAAAGTACTTGAAAAACAAGGCTGGATTTCGGAAGCGATGTGTTACGAAATAAAGTTGCCTTTACCTGAAGATGATATGATTGATTATTTGACTTCAGACCAGAAATCAAAATTTGCATTATCATCTCAGAATCCATACAAAATAGATGCAGTCAAAGACGTTTTATTAAAACATCAAAATCAACAAGTTTTGATAATCGGACAATACATTGACCAACTTAAAAATGTATCCGAAGCGTTGGGGGTACCGCTGATAACCGGTAAAACTCCGAATGCAGAACGAGAAGAACTGTATGCGAAATTTCGTTCCAAAGAAATTCGTATCCTTGTAGTAAGTAAAATTGCCAATTTTTCGATAGATTTGCCGGATGCCAGTGTTTTGCTGCAAATAAGCGGAACATACGGTTCTCGACAAGAAGAAGCACAACGATTGGGACGAGTACTTCGTCCGAAAAAAGAAAACGTGTCTTACTTCTATACATTTACGACAAAAGATTCACTGGAAGAAGACTATGCACATAAACGGCAACGTTTTCTTACGGAACAAGGATACTCTTACCAGATTGATTACTGGGAACCAAGGAAGTAGCCATGGCAGACGAGTTCAATTTAAAATCTTTAACAGATGATGAAATTTTGAAATTGTACGAACTTTTTTCCGGACCGATTCTTATGCGTCACGAAGCAGGTTTTTATTTGGACTGTCTGAAAACTTTTTTAAATAAAGATTCTGCCGTAGAAAAAGTCGTAAACAGACTCAATGTTTTAGAGATTGAAATTATCAAATTATTTTCTCAACTGACACAAGTCCCGGTTGCATTTTTAAATGAAAAACTAAGTATCATATTTGGAGAACATCCGTCACTTATTGGCAAAATGATACAAAATCTTATAAGTAAAAATTATATTTTTACACATGACGAAGGTTTCCTTTTTATTCCGCAGTTGATTTCAAAACATTACAAAAAAGAAGGAATCACTGCGAAAAAAGTTATTACCGATGAAAAAAATTATAACAGTGAAAACTTTTGCGATGCCATAAACATCATTGTTTATTTTCTCTCAAAAGGGCTGAAATTCTCAAAAAGCGGCGGATTATACAAAAAAGATTTTGAACAACTTTCTGCAATTTTTTGTGCGGCTTCCGGGTATTTACGCGACGAGTACGACATCATCGGGTATTTTTTCTCAACGACATTTGTTTATGAAGATGAACTCCAAACTGATAAAATCCGGAAGTTTTTTAAACTTTCTCAGTTGGAGCGAATGCTTACATTGGTAAAAAAGGTTTTTCCTTATTTGCAACCGATTATCTCGAAAGTTTATGAAGACAAAAATAGCTACAAAATAAATAAGAATGATTTGAAATTATTATTTAAGACTTTATTGCTGGCGTCAGTGCTAGGCAATGAACCTTACAGGGCTGATTTCGACAGCATTCTCGATTTTCTCGTAAAAATCGGACTTTGTCGCGTTGAAAATGAAGATATAGTTTTTATTTATTACGAAACATCTTCTGCGTTGCCTATGGAATTGAAAATCACAAGCAACTTTGCTATCTATACAAACTCTTGCAACACAGATTGCGATTATTATCTTTGTGCATTATTCAGTGAGTTTATAAAATATGACAAAATTACTGAATTGGAAATCAATGACCGCTCAATTTGTCGGGCAATACAAAACGGCTATACATTCGAACAGTTCGAAGAGTTTATAATGCAACATTCTGTCAATTTAGGTACAAATGTCAGCACAACCATAAAGGAATGGTTTTCTCGTCATAATTCATTTTTTTATGTAGAAGGAACTGTTTTCTTTGCCGAATCACTCGATAAAGGCAAAACAATTTCTAAATTAATAGAAAGCGGAACAATAAAAGCATATCCGATAAAAAAAGATTCAGTTTTTCTTATACCAGATGAAGCAAAAGAATTATTTTTCTCATTTATGTCACGTTCAAATTTTACTTTTTTTGAAAAAAAGCCACGTAAAGCTCCGGATGAAAAAAATAAAATTGAAGAACCCAGTGAATATAAGACTTTTCTTACTTTTAATGACGATTAGAAGAAAAAAATACTATAATCTTACACTGTAAGATTTATGTGTTTTTAGGAGGAATACTATGGCTACAAAAAATTTTGTTTTAGATACAAACGTTATTTTACACGATGCAAATTGTATAATGAATTTTGCAGATAATAACATCATCATTCCGATGGCCGTACTTGAAGAAGTCGATAAGTTTAAAAAAGGTGACGAACAAAAGAACTTTCAGGCACGTCATTTTATAAGAACACTGGACAAACTTTATTGTGATTCTACAGATTTCAAAACCGGTGCAAACCTCGGCGACGGCAAAGGAATTTTGCGCATTGTTGCCGGTGACGACAATTCTGAAGAAGTAAGAAAAATGTTTATGACGGATTTTGCCGACCATCGCATTTTAACTGTTGCTTATAATATGAAATATCGTGATAATAAGGAAAATGTAGTTCTTATTACGAAAGACATTAACCTGCGAATGAAAGCTAAAGCGTTGGGAATAAAAGCAGAAGATTATACCAACGGAACTGTAAGAAATATTGATACGTTGTATACCGGAAAATGCGAAATCGAAGATGTAACCGGACAAATCAGCGGTAAGATTTTCAGTGAAGGAATAACTATCAGCGATTTTCAGAAAATTACAGAAAAAGACCTTACGCTCAATCAATATCTGACAATCAAAAATAATAATAATTCGATTCTTGCACGTTATGATTCTTTTTCCGGCAAAATCCGTCCGGTAGAAACAAAAACAGCGTACGGGATTCGTCCGAGAAATGCAGAACAAACATTTGCAATGGATGCACTGCTTGATGATAATATTCCGATTGTCACTATTTCAGGGAAAGCCGGAACGGGAAAAACACTATTGGCATTAGCGTGCGGTTTGGAGCGTCGTTCCAGTTACAAACAAATTTTTGTGTCTCGTCCGATTATTCCGTTGAGTAATAAAGAAATCGGTTTTTTACCGGGCGATGTAAAGTCAAAATTGAATCCATACATGCAACCGTTGTGGGACAATCTAAAAGTTATAAAAAATCAATATGCCGAAAAAACAAAAGAATCTCAAAAGATTGAAGATTTGACCGAAAGCGGAAAACTTTTGATTGAACCGCTGGCATACATTCGAGGACGTTCTTTGAACAAAATCTACTTTATTGTAGATGAAGCACAAAACCTCACTCCGCATGAAGTAAAAACTATCATTACACGTGTGGGTGAAGGAACGAAAATTATTTTTACTGGGGATCCGCATCAAATAGACACACCTTATTTGGATATTCATTCCAATGGGCTGACATATTTAATTTCTCGTTTTACCGGACAAAAATTATTTGCACATTTGACACTTGAAAAAGGCGAACGCTCCGCACTTGCAGAACTTGCGAGCGACCTTTTATAATGGAAACGGAAAATAAGCGAATCGCAAAAAACACTTTAATGCTTTATTTTCGTCAAATCCTGATTCTGCTCACAAGTTTGTACACGGTACGCATAGTACTGCAAGCTTTGGGAGCAGAAGATTACGGGATTTACAATGTCGTCGCCGGGACTGTCACTATGTTCGGTTTTTTGACAAACAGTCTCGCCGGTGCATCACAACGTTTTTTCAGTTTTGAACTCGGACAAGGTAACAGCGAAAGTTTACAGAAAATATTTAGCTTAATGTTGGTAATTTATATTCTGTTAGCAATAACGGTTTTGCTGTTTGCCGAGACTTTGGGCTTGTGGTTCGTAAAAAACAAATTAACTATACCGCCGACTCGTATAAATGCTGCAGTTTGGGTATATCAAGCGTCAATATTGTCATTTATTATTTCTATTTTGACCGCACCGTATATGGCAGCAATAATCGCACATGAAAACATGAAAATTTATGCGTATGCCAGCGTAATAGAAGCAATTTTAAAATTCCTTGTTGCACTATCTTTAAACTTCATGCCGGAAAAATTGATTGCTTACGGTTTGTTGTTGTTGATAATCACATTTTTAAACACCGCAGTTTATAGATTTTATTGCGGCAAACATTATAAAGAATGCCGTTTCGTATTCTCTTGGGATAAGGAAAAATTTAAAGAAATCATATCGTACAGCAGTTGGAATCTTTTTGGTTCCAGTATTTCGATAATAAAAAATCAGATTATGAATATTCTGTTGAATCTGTTTTTCAATCCGGTCGTAAACGCGGCTCGCAGTATTTCGGTACAAGTAAATAATGCCGTAAACAGTTTTGCCGGAAATTTTACTACGGCAATGCGACCGCAAATTATCAAACAATACGCTGCTGGAAAACACGACAAAGTAGCACAGCTTGTTTTTTACGGATGTAAATATACTTTTTTCTTGATGTTTATTTTTTCACTGCCGCTTATTTTAGAGATGAACTATATTTTAAAATTGTGGCTTTCCCATCCTCCGCAAATGGCTGTAGTTTTTACAAGACTGGCATTAATTGATGCGGTGATTGCTTCCATGAGCTATCAATTAATGACGTGGGCACAAGCAACAGGGAAAATAAAACTTTATCAAAGTGTCGTCGGGATAATCTTGATTTTAAATCTGCCGATTAGCTATATTGCATTGAAGCTCGGCTGTCCGGCATATTCGGTAATGATAATCGCAATCGTACTTTCGCTTGTTGCGACAATCGCACGACTTTTGATTCTAAAACGCTTAACATCTTTTTCGTTGATAAAATTTATCACATTGTCATTACTGCCGATACTTGCGGTAACATTGACATCGTCTGTCATTCCGTGTTTTTTACATTATATAATGGAAGAAAACTTTTTTAGATTGTGCATTGTGCTTGTCAGTGCAATTCTTTTGACACTATTTTCAATCGTTACAATCGGGCTGTCACACGGCGAACGCAAAGTTATTTTTATAAACATAAAGAATCGACTTTTCACAAAAAACAAATAGACCTATATGGAAAAAACTCTGACCTTATGATAAAAACAGCGTAGAACAAATGAGGTCTGTCGATGGAATTTATACTAAGTTGTGCTACATGTATCACAAAGCAAATCGCACAAGTTGCAGAAATTAAAAATCTTGAAAAAAACAAAGCAAACAAAATAATGAAAAAAGTTCTGACTCAACTGGGAGAGGCTGATTTTTCAAAATCAACGCCTTTGTTGATTGGTGAAATCTGGGATATTCTGGAAGAAGAACTTGCAATTCGTGATGTGTACAAAGAAATAAAGGCGTTTTATAACAACGCAGTTTGTGCTCAAGAAAGTCGTATTTGGGAAAATATTAATTCCGTGTCGACACCGAAGGAACGTTTTATAAAAGCGTTGATTTTTGCGATTACCGGGAATCTTATCGATTTAGCAGCAACGCCGTCATTTGATACACAATCTTTTTTTGATACCGCCGTAAAACTTAGCTCGATACCGCTTGCTATTGATGATACAGCTCTTTTGTACAAATCGCTTGAGTCTTGTAAAACATTGCTTTATCTGGGAGATAACTGCGGCGAGATTGTAACTGATAAAATTTTTATTCAAGAAATCAAACGTCAATTTCCGCAAATTAATTGTTATTATGCAGTCCGAGGTTTTGCCGTTCTAAATGACGTGACAACTTTCGATTCCGACATGATAAACATGCACGAAGCAGCAACCGTAATTCCCAACGGAAGTAAAGCCGCAGGGACGGTATTAAGCGACATCAGCGAAGAGTTAAAAAATATTTTTTCAACAGCAGATGTTGTCATTGCGAAAGGACAAGGAAATTTTGAAAGCTTACATCCGGTAGATAAAGAAAATCTATTTTTCTTATTGATAGCAAAGTGTCCGGTAATTGCAAAAATTTTTGATGTTCCCGTAAAAGCGACTATTTGTATGAAAAATAAAGGTGAATAATGAAAATCGAGAAGTTGGAAAATTGTACCGGTTGCCATGCATGCAGCAGTGTCTGTTCGCAAAACACCATAGAATTAACTTTAAATAACGAAGGCTTTCTTTATCCGGCAGTAAACTCCGCATTGTGTAAACAATGTAAACTGTGCGAAAATGTTTGTCCGATTATCACGCCGACAGAAAACGAAATCAACGATAAGCCTAACGCCTTTGCAATAAAAAATAACGACGAACAAGTCAGACTTGCCAGTTCCAGCGGCGGCATATTTACGGCGATTGCTCAAAATGTCGTCACTGCCGGCGGTGTTGTTTTCGGAGCTAAGTTTGATTCGGAGTTCAATGTAGTTCATGATTATACGGACAATATTGCCGGACTTGCGGATTTTCAGGGGTCAAAATATGTACAAAGTACAATCGGAGATTCATTTAGAAATTGCAAACGGCTTCTTGATTCAGGTAAAATAGTTTTATTTTCCGGCACTCCTTGCCAAATTGCCGGACTGAAAAGCTTTTTGCAAAAAGATTATCCTACATTAATAACTGCCGACTTTATTTGCCACGGCGTGCCGTCTGTGCGACTGTGGAAAAAATACGTCGCATCTAAATCTAAAAAGCACAAAATCATAAAAATAAACTTTAGAGACAAAACAAACGGATGGAAAAATTTCAGAGTTGCATTTACTTACTCTGACGGAAAAACAAGCAGACAAGATTTTCGAAATGACAGTTACATGAGACTATTCTTAAAGAATCTCTCTTTACGACCGTCATGCTACAGTTGTAACTTCAAAAAAGTAAACCGTTGCAGTGACATTACTTTGGCTGACTTCTGGGGAATACGGCAGGAAATTGCAGATTTTGACGATGACAAAGGCGTATCTTTTGTCATTGCACATTCTCCGAAAGGTCAAAAAATAATTGAAAATCTCAATGCTTGCACGATAAAAGAAATCGATGTAGATATAGGTGCAAGACATAATCCGACATTGACAAAATCGGTAGCACTTCCAGAGAATCGAGACGCTTTTTTTGACGATTTGGCAGCGAATAAATTAAGCATAAAACAATTAGCAGACAAATACGCAGCGATACCGCTATTAACACGTACAAAGAAAGCAATAAAGCTTTGCTTGAAAAAAATATTGATACGGAGGAAAAAATGAAAATCGGAATCATGACATTTTGGTGGTCAAATGATAACTACGGGCAACTTTTACAATGTTATGCATTACAAAAATATTTACGTGACAACGGACATCAACCGTATTTAATCCGATACAAATGGTATTCCGATGTAATCAAAAATCCGTTACCGATTCGTATTTTAAAAGTACTGAATCCGGCGTTCATGTATAAATATTTAAAAAATAAAATAAACAAAGCTAAAATCAGAAAAGAGACAAATGATAATTCTCGTTATTTTGATGACTTTAGAAGTCGCTACATTGTACAGTCCGACGAGCAATTTACTACATTAAAACAGCTTCGACAAAATCCGCCGATAGCGGATGTTTATGTAGTAGGCTCCGACCAAGTTTGGAATTTTTTCGGCAATCCGGTACGACGTTTTCGAAATGTAATCCATGCTTACTTTTTAGATTTCGGGACATCGCAGACAAAGCGAGCATCTTACGCCGCAAGTTGGGGAGTAAAAAAGATAAGTCGTGAATATATAAAAGAGATTTCGCCGTTGCTTTCAAAGTTTGACTATGTGAGCGTTCGTGAAGAAAACGGAATCGATTTGTGTCGACAATGCGGTGTAAATGCAAAATGGGATGCAGACCCGACATTACTGTTATCTGCCGATGTCTACCGAGAGCTTTACAAGGAAAATCCGGTAAATAAACCGCAAGGAAAATATTTGGTTTTGTATGCAGTAAACAACAATTCAAAAATTGACATTCAAGCTGTTTATGACTTTGCAAAAAGTAAAAATCTGGAAGTCGTTTATATTACCGGCAACGGAACAGTCGACAAATATCCAAAAGTTTTTGCAACGATTCCGCAATGGCTGTATTTAATAGATAATGCGGAATATGTAATTACCAATTCATTTCACTGTTGCGTTTTTTCAATATTGTTTGATAAGCAATTTGCTGCGTTAGCATTAAACGGAAAAAATGCGGGAATGAACTCGCGTTTGGATTCTTTGTTCAAACGTTGTCAGATTGAGCCCAGACTTATAATAGAAAATGACTTTTCGATACTGGACAAACCTTATAGTGCAAAAAAAGATTTTCATTCTTTGTAATAAAGTGACACTTGCTATACAGGAAGCAAACTTTGACCTCCTGTAGCAATGTATGTTTATTCTACATCCAACAATGACACAGATTTTTTTCATCATCAGTGTCTGTTGCTTTATCTTAATCCCAGATTTGCAATTCTTCGGCTATATCGATTAACTCATTTTCCTCAAGCATGTTTTCATTGTAAGAATTTATGGCAATAATATAAGATTTTGTGGAGAACGAAAGTTCATTAGTAGAGAATAAAGTATCTAAATACCAAGAATTTGCATTTTCCAATGCAGACGGATGATTGTTTTCATTTATGCTGCCTCTTCTTTTTTCATCCATAAACATCCCGTGAATACGACTTGCATTGTAGTCGTAGTCCATATCAAAAAAGGAAACGCTGACTTTTTCACCGTCTTGACAAAAATAATTTGAAGCTTCCCAATGTCCTACAATAGGAATAGACCATGCAGAATAATTTTTTTCTCGTGCGTACGATTCTTTTACTCGTGATAAATCAAAATACAAAAAGTCACATTGCAATGTATCGTTTTTTTCTGGAAGTACAAGCAATGTTTTACGTAATTGCGGATAAACAAGCAAACTGCTGTCATTTGAAACATTATTGATAAATGCATCGAATTGACTTTGTGTAAAATCATTAGCATGCATTACTACATACATATTATTTGTCGAGTTCGTGGCAAACAAAGTATAATTGACGTCATCATCTTTATTTACATTACAATTCAATATATCATCCACTATCGCTAACTTCATTTCACCGGTTGCATTCTTTTGTGTAAATGTGCCGTCATCTCCTACTGCAATAAAAATACTGACTGATTTATCAAACAAATCGTCTTTGTATATCGCCAATGAAGCTGCATGAATATTGTCAGTTTCATCCAGAAAATCCTCTATTTCTTCCAGTTCAGGCACTTCGGTATTTGTTGCATTAATATTATCAATATCAAAAAGCATAATTTGTTCTATTCGAAAGTTTTTGTTTATAGGGAATTGGCGAATACACTTTTGTACCCAAGGCGAAAACGATGTAGGAATACTGTCATTTCCGTGTGCATAAGTCACGTTTTGAGTTTTTATTACTTCATTATATTTTTCAATATTGTCGGCGATGTCTTCATAGTTTGAAATCTTCGTGTCTTCTATTCCTATGTCTGCAAGTTTTTCTTGTAATTGCTCTACTTCGGTTTCGTTATCAAAAGCACCGGCGTGAAGGTCAAATGAAAAATATGAAGAATCATCAAAAGTTTTTAGAATGTAAGTATCGACATCACTTGCAGCCAGACGTTGTTTGTCATTGATTGCGGCTTGTTCTTCTTTGTATGAACGCACCAATACAGAAAACGGTTTTTCCGTATTGATAGGAATGTCATTCGCATCATTAGATGTCAAAATTATCGTGTCATTGTCTTGTAAGTCTTCATCGGAAGCACCGCAAGCCCACAGTCCGGAAATATTTAATTTTTGAATAAATGCATGGCTGTTTATTTCATCGCGGCGACGTCTGGCTTCGTGTATAAAGTCAAATTTTTCTTCCGACAGTACTCGGTAAAACTTGCCGTTTTCGCTTTGATGTAAATATATACGACTGTGGATATTTTCTCTTTTGAGATTCTCAACAAAATTCTGAGCGTTCTTTTTATCCTTAAAAGATCCGAGACATACGTACCATGAATCACAAAATAAAGGCATCATAAAACAAACAAACAGACAACAAAATAAATTCTTTTTAAACATAAAAATCTCCGAAAAAATATTGCGGTGATTATAAAAATACAAGTCAGAAAAATCAATAAAAACAAAAAAAGGAGACAAAATACTTTTGGACGAATGTATTATGTCTCCTAATTTCTAAAATTTAATACTTATAACTTCTCTATTTCCTCAGGTGACAATCCGGTAAAATGTACAATCATGGAAATCGGCATGTTTTCGACTTTCATACTTTTCGCAGTTTCAATAGCTTTTAGATGTGCACCTTGCGACAATCCGATAGAGATTCCTTCTTCACGAGCTTCTCTTCTTTGAACGGCAATGTCTGTGTCGTAATCGTATTCTGCCAGTAACATATTTTGTACCTCCGTTGATTTTCGATTTAAATAATCTGAAAGAAAGCCTTTCTTGATTGCCTCTTTTATCGCATTTGTAAGCGGTTCCGGAACATCATTTTCAATATTAAAACGTACTTGCTCGATGAATTCCGAATATTCTTTCAACGCTTCACAACGTTTCAAAATCGGGTTTTCTTTATCCAGGTTAATATTAATTACTTTCACGGATATTTCAAGCGGATAACTCATATTTTCAAACTGATTTTTTAACTTGCCGTCAAGTTGCATGAATGCGTCGGACAGTTTCATAACGCTTTCAGTCGGATAGTCATCCTTGCCGTTGTAAAAAACGTAGAACTCCGGCACGGGAAGCTTCACAAGTTTACGCCCGAATTTTTCGTTTTTTGTGGTTATCTTCTCGTAAATTCTGGCAATATATTCCAGAAAACGAAACGGCATATTCTTATTAATAGT
>JAXJQT010000270.1:0-6631 GCA_036311025.1 Spirochaetota bacterium | reverse complement strand
GTGTAGGTCCTGATATGATTCGTTTCTCATGCGGAATCGAAAATACCGACGATATAATCGCCGATATCAAACAAGCTTTAGAAAACATTTAATTTCTTTTGATTATATTTGCCCAAAAGAGCAGTCTAAAAAATGTGTCTTCCCCGGTCATTTCGAAACAATTTCGGAATCCGAATACTGAAATAAATTCAATACGATATTATCTTTTAGACTGCTCTTTTTTATTCCATACTTACTACAAAGTTTTTCAAATTGCTTGAAAACAAAGCGTTATCAATTCGGGTTGCAAGTATATGCTTTGCATTATTAAAGTAATCGTCACACTTATTGCTTTTGTTTGCGGGTCACAGAAATGGGTTTTACCGTCGATTTGTTCTGCAATGAACACATGAGATTTATTATTCCCCCAATCAGCAAGGATTTCCATTCTTGCTCCGTCGCCGAATTCTTTCATCTTTTTTAACACATTCACTTTTTTTAATTACCACAATCCATAAAGCATAAAAAAGTATTAATACCTTCGCAAATAATGCCTATACCAGCATTATTTTCATATTTCAATAACATTACACTGTATTAAAAACAATACATTTCAACTTAAAGGATTTACCTTATCTCATCATTTATGCCGTATATCTATAAATACACATTAAAATTATAATTCAGGTATAAAAAAAATATTTTTTATGATATAAATGAGCTTAAAATTTCAAAAAATTACGTTGATAATGTTTTCAACATAAACATAAATTGGGAGTACAATATGAGTAAAAAAGCATGGGCCGGACGTTTTACCGAGTCTAACGCACCGTTATTTGAAAAAATGAACCAATCTTTAGGTTTTGATATTAAAATGTTTAAAGAAGATATCGCATTAAACACGGCATATTCAAAAGAATTAAACAGAATCGGAATTCTTTCCTCAAAAGATTATCAAGCTATAGCCGCAGGACTTGCAGAGCTTGAAAAAGAAATTGAAGAAAAAGGAATCGCAATCTTCCCGGAAGACACAGAAGATATTCACATGGGAGTAGAAAGCCTGTTAGCCGAAAAAATCGGTGATGTCGCAAAAAAAATTCATGCCGGTAAAAGCAGAAACGACCAAGTTGCTACAGATGTAAGACTGTACGTTTATAATCAAGTCAAAACAGTAATTGCCGAATTATGTGAATTGCTTGCTTCATTATTAAAACTTGCAGAAGACAATCAAGATGCCGTTATGCCGGGATTTACTCATTTACGACAGGCACAACCGGTTTTATTTTCCCACTACATCATGTCATTTTTCTTTTCTATGTCTCGTGATGTTGAGCGTTTTTCCGGTTCATTGGACAGAATCTCTACATTACCGCTCGGAAGTGCCGCATTAGCAGGTTCTGCGTATCCGATAAATCGTGAAAATCTTCGCAAAGATTTGGACTTTGTCAGAATCTCATGCAATTCTATGGACGGAGTATTATCAAGAGATTTCCTATTGGAAACACTTTCTAATATTTCAATATTATCAATCACATTATCAAGACTTGCAGAAGACTTTATTTTATTTTCATCAGAGCAATATGGATTTTTCGAGCTAAGTGACAAAGTAACTACCGGTTCGTCTATTATGCCGAACAAGAAAAATCCTGATTCATTGGAGCTTACACGCGGAAAAACCGGTCGTGTAATCGGAAATATGACAGGTTTATTTGTAACATTGAAAGGATTGCCGTCTACATACAACAAAGACTTGCAAGAAGACAAAGAAGCTGTTTTTGATTCACTTGAAACAATCATCGACTTGTTGCAAGTAACTACGATTTTAATCGACAGTATGAAAATCAACAAAGAAAGAATGAGTTCTTCAATCGATTCGCTTTCTTTTGCAACAGAATTAGCTGATTATCTGGCAAAAAGCGGTTTACCGTTCAGAGAAGCACACCACATTGTAGGACGCATTGTTTTGGAAATGGTTAATCAGAAAAAAGATTTAACTTCACTTTCTGAAAGCGATTTACTCGAGTATTCAGAGCATTTCAAAGGTATCGGTGACGACTGGGGAGACATCGAAAAGTTCTTGTCAAAAAGAGAACTTACCGGCGGAACAGGACGAAATGCATTAAAACAAGAATTGAAAGAAGCTACATTATTTTTAGAACATTGGAGCTAAAAAATGCAAAATGACGACTTTATTATCACTGCCATTTCTCAAAAAGGAAATCTGGTAGGGTATTTTACATCTATAAAAAATTGTGCAACGCAAGTTCAAGCAGCCCACAAAATGAATAATATTTCGACGGCTGTTTTTGCCAGAGCATTGACAGCAACGACACTACTGTCCGGCAATCTAAAAAATCCGGACGACAGACTTGCAATGACATGGGATTGCAACGGTCCGGTAAAAAAACTCTGTATCGAGACTGACGGAGCCGGTAATATTCGCGGTTTTATTGAAAACTCACAGCTTGAATTTATCGAAAGAAGCGTACAAGACGGGGAGTTCAGTACCGAGCCGTACATCGGATTCGGAGAATTGAACGTGTCACGTGAGACCGGTAACAGTGCTCCGTACCAGTCAGTCGTAGTAATCGAAACCGGTGAGATTGCACAAGATTTGTCGCTTTTTTTAGAACAGTCATTACAGATTCAATCTGCGGTAAATATTGCCTTATCTGTAGATAAGAACAACCAAATTTTATGTGCCGGCGGTTTAATGCTTATGGGACTTCCCGGAATTACCGAGCAAGAAATCAAAGAAATGTATGAAGAGTTCCAAAAAATAACAAATCTTACAGATGTTCTTTGCAAAGATGAACAAGCCATTTTCGAAATGTTCAATGCATTAAACATGGATATAATAGGCTCAAGAAACATTCAGTTTAACTGTAAATGTAACGCAGACAAAGTAAAAAATGTTTTGAAATCATTGAAAGCCGAAGATTTACAAGAGTTTATCAGCGAAAACGGTTGTTATGAAACAAGTTGCAGATATTGCGGAGCTCAATACAAGATTACCAAAGAGGAACTGAATGGATAATTCTTTAAAAGAAATATGCAATTCCGTTAATCAACTTCCCGGCGTAGAACAAATCGAGGCTTTTTTCAAAGAAATACTTTCGGAAAAAGAACTTGAAGATATTCAACTACGCTGGGAGTTGATGAAAAAACTCAAAGAAGGTGAGTCTCAGCGAAATATTGCAAAAGAATTACACGTAAGTTTGTGTAAAATCACACGAGGAGCAAAAATCCTTAAACAGCCCGACGGAATCATTAATAAAATTTTATCAAACGAGAAAATATGATTACAGAAATAGATTTTGCAATATTAAACTTTATACAAACATTACGCACTCCGTTCGGCGATTTTTTTATGACATTAGTTACAATGCTGGGAAACGGGGGAGCTGTGTGGATTGCAATTACAGCTATCATGATTTGCATTCCTAAGTACAGAAAAATCGGCATTGTAATGGGAGTAACTTTTGTTTTAAATGCAATTGTTTACGGACTGATATTAAAACCATTAGTTGCCAGACCGCGTCCGTTTATTCAAAACCCGACTTTTGAATTATTGATAAATGCTCCCGGCGGATTTTCTTTTCCGTCAGGGCACACCGCAAGTTCATTTACAGTAGTCACGACTTTATTTTGCTTCAAACATAAACTTTGGATACCGACAGGAATCCTGGCAGTGTTAATTGCATTCTCAAGGTTATATCTGTATGTTCATTTTCCGTCAGATGTTTTAGCCGGAATTGTCATTGGAATCACATTCAGTGCTGTTTGCTATTTTCTTTTCAAAAAATCAGAAGCCCGTCATTTGTAGCGTTTTCTCAAACCTGTATATCAAAACAAAATACAGGTCTGACACTGTGAAAATATTTTTTAGAAAGTAATAACTATTTTTGTACCTTTCCCCGGAAAGCTGCTAAGTTGTATTGTGGCATTATGCAAAGCTACAATGTGCTTTACTATTGCCAAACCAAGTCCGGTTCCTCCGCTTTGTCTGGAACGACTTTTATCTACTCTATAAAAACGCTCAAAGACACGCTCTTGATGTTCCTGTGAAATTCCGATTCCGGTATCGGCAACAATCAATCTTTTTTTATCATTAATACATTCTACATATACATCAACTCGTCCTTTTTTATTATTATAACGAATTGCATTATCACAAAGATTATAAATCAGTTCAGTTATCATTTCACGATTAGCATTTAATTCCACCTTATTTCCGGTGTTTTCAAAATTTATAGATACATCACTCCTTTGAGCATTCACTTTCATTACATCAACACACTTTGCTGCAACATCGCACAAATCAAAAACCTCAAATGCTATTTCATCATTCATGCTGTCAAGTTCCGAAAGTTTTATTATGTCATTTATTAAAGACAGTAATCTCTGTGAATTATGTCTGATTTCATGAGAAAAACGAACAATTTCATTTGCATTACACAAACCGTTTTCTATTAATTCAGCATAACCGGAAATTGCGGTAAGCGGAGTCTTTAACTCATGAGAAACGTTCGCCGTAAAATCTTGACGCATTTTTGCACTTTTTAAAATATTCTCATGTTGCTCTCTTATTGTATTAACAAACGGCAATAATTCATTATAAACCGGCTCAACACAACTGACATCATCGATATATTTTGTCATATTAACTATCGGACGAATCAAACCGGCAGTCACGAAACGCGTACATATCACAATAATCATCAACATTACGCCGACAATCACAATTATTACCGGAATAGCATTAGTTATTATACCAAACGCATTTGCTGCACTGTGTGCCACACGCAAAACGGTTCCGTCATCAAGCCTTAGTGCATAATAAAATGTATTATGATTAAGAGTTCGTGAACGCCTTGCACTTCGACCGAAACCATTTTTTTGAGCTTCTTCAACTTCCGGACGATATGCATGATTATCCATGTCTCCCACATTTGCGTTATTATCAAACAAAACAACGCCGCTTGAACTTATCTTGGTAATTCGTAAATCTTTAAATTCATTAAATCTCGTTTCATCAACATTTTTAATAACATTCGCATTTATACGCAAATCCTCAAAAACCTGTCTTTTTAATATGTCATAAAATAAAAATGACATCACGAAAACACTTGTCAAAATTACAAACAGAGTAAAAAATGCCAATTGAATATTAATTCGCTTCCTCATATATACAGCCATAATTTACTCCATTACATAACCGACATTTCTTATTGTTTTAATTCGTTCAGCTCCGGTCTTAAGCTTTTGACGCAATGTTTTTATATGCATATCTACGGTTCGCGATTCCAACTCAAAATCTACTCCCCATACAGAATGCATAATGCTCTCACGTGTCATTACGATTCCGGTGTTTATCATAAGAAACTTTAAAAGTTCAAATTCCTTATAAGTCAATTCAATCTGTTCTCCATCGACACTCACAAAATGTCTTTTGTCATTAAGTACGATATTCCCCAATTCCATTACTTTTTCCTGTTCCGTGTCCATAGCGGAACGCCGTAATAAAGCCTTTACACGTGTCATCAATTCTATTACCGAAAAAGGCTTCTTGATATAATCATCAGCTCCGAGTTCAAGCCCGCGTATCATATCAAGTTCCGTTGTTTTAGCCGTAACCATTATAATAGGAAGTTTTTTTGTTTTAGGATTAGCACGCAGACGTTCGACTATTTCATAACCGTCTCTGTCCGGCAGCATTACGTCAATTATGGCAAGCTCAGGGAGCTTATCACTTATCTTTTTTAAAAAAGATTGAGTATCTGCAAAATCATAAATAATATGACCGTTATTTTTTAATGCAAACTTTTCTATTTCACGAATATTATCATCATCTTCAACAATATAAATCAATGCCATGTCGTTTTTCCTTCAGTCTCATAAAAAATACACGCTAACTTACTATATTTATGTAAAACTAAAAAACAATCTTTGTTAAATCTATGTAAAATTAACGCATGTAACAACACGTTGATTTTATACCCAAAATCCCTTTTATCGCATCAGAACTTATAAAACATCTTTAAAAGACAGCTTAAAGCAAAAAAACAATCTCATAATTTTAACCTACATTTTACAAACCCGACGTTGCTCTCTTTACACTGTAAATGTACCTTTTGTCTCGAAAATTATGCCGGTCGGGATAATTTTTCAAAATTATTATTTTACGGAGCGAAAAAATGAAAGCAAAAAAACATCTAATCACTTTACTGACTGCCACACTGGTATCAACAAATACAATGCCTGTATTTGCAGCAAAAAAAGATGTCTGGAAATCTAAATCCGAAATCAATGTTATTTCCCGTGAAGACGGTTCCGGAACAAGAGGTGCATTCATCGAACTTATCGGAATAGAGCAAAAAAATGCAAAAGGTCAAAAAGTCGATATGACAACAGAAGAGGCAAGTATCACAAATAATACTTCCGTAATGATTACGAATGTAAATACTGATAAATATGCAATCGGTTACATATCCTTAGGAGCATTAAATGACTCGGTAAAAGCTGTTCATATCGAAAAAATCCCGCCTACAGTACAAAATGTAAAAAACGGAACATATAAACTTTCACGTCCTTTTAATATCGCAACAGGAAAAAATAGCAGCATAGTTACCCAAGATTTTATTAATTTCAT
>JAXJQT010000269.1:0-1200 GCA_036311025.1 Spirochaetota bacterium | reverse complement strand
TTATGAAAATGAATACAACGCCGGTATGGGGTCTAACGGACTGACATCTGCACGTCATGATGTATTTTGCAACGACTATAAAAAATATCCGGAAACATTTGAACCGGCAATTCCTGAAAACCTTGTTTATTCAGGTCCGTACAAACTTACAGATATGGTAGAAGGAATGCCTATCAACGTAGGAAAAGCTGTGTTGTCACCTACAAGAACTTATGCACCGGTCATAAAGAAAATTTTAGACGAGGTCAATGAAGTTCACGGTATTATTCATTGTACAGGCGGAGCTCAAACAAAATGTCTTAATTTCGGAGGTAATAATTTACATTATATAAAAGATCAACTTTTTGATACGCCGCCACTTTTTAAATTAATCAAAGAAGCGTCCGGAACATCAGCTCGTGAAATGTACAGAGTGTTCAATATGGGACACAGAATGGAATTGTATGTACCAGAACATGTTGCAAAAACGATTATTGATATTGCGGCAAGTTTCAATATTGACGCAAAGATTATAGGACATGTTGAAGCTGCACAAAAGAAATCTTTAACAATCAAAGTTCCGGAAACTAATGAAATCGTAGAATACGACAGTTAATTTATAACTTTTAAAAAAGGAATAGAAATGAATGAATTTGCCAAATTTCGTATAAATGAAAAATTATTGGAAAAATTATCTTCACGCGGAATAACTACTCCGACTCCGATTCAAAACGAAGCAATTCCTAAAATTTTAAACGGTAAAGATGTCATCGGACAATCTAAAACCGGCAGCGGAAAAACATTAGCTTACTTATTACCATTGTTACATCTGTCTGCAAACAAAGGAACTTCTTTAATTATTGCTCCGACCAAGGAATTGGCAGTACAAATTTACGAGGAAGCATTATTTTACGGTGAAGATATTTTGGCAAATAAACCGGTTTTACTTACTCCTCGCCGAGAAAGTCCGGATATTTCAAGTAAAGCAAATTTCATCATTGGTGTTCCCGGAAGTATTTTAAAAGCAAGCGATGCTGGAAAAATAAAGTTATCTACTGTTCGCAGAATCGTATTGGATGAGGCTGATTTTTTAATCGACTTAGGTTTTATGAATGACTTACGAAAATTATTTGATGCCGCAAGCAAACGTGAAAATATCTTAATTTTTTCTGCTACTTTATCCGCAAAAACCAGAAATGTCATAGACTTGGCAAGCCGACA
>JAXJQT010000268.1:0-1165 GCA_036311025.1 Spirochaetota bacterium | reverse complement strand
GTCCTAACGAGATGATTCCGCATGATTCTTGCAAACATTCTTTAAGCCCGCCGGCGATAGTCAGCCCGATATCTCCGATAAGTTTCGGATGAACTAACGGATTTGCTGTTTCCATTGTTTCGGCAATATCGATAGGGTCATATTCGTACAACGAGGATTTTGCAAAAATCTTTTTGATGTCTTTTTCGATACCGTGCTGGACTTTTCGTTTCATAAAGAAGAAAATTCTTTCCCACAAAGTAAACTTCACGTTACCGTAGTTTTTCATCTGCGTATAATCTACATAGTACAACCATTCAATCAACGGTGTGATTTTTGCCACAAATCCCATGTCTGCCAAAGTGTTTTCAATATTTTGACGACTGAACTGCTCATTACGAACGTACATTTCTCCTGTGATTGTTACACGATTTGCTTCATGAATAGTTTTTGTAAGTTCAATTTTATCCAATTCCTTAGCTGTAGATTTTAATTGTTTCATAAGCGGAACTTTACTTTCACCGGATAATGATTTTAAGATTTTTGCCCATTCAGCTTCAAATACTTCCAAACCTTTTGCTCGGTCTTTTGACAATGTCATCACGGCAGAATGAAGCTGTTCGAATACGTCACCTACAATGAATGCTTTCCATACATTTAATAACGGCAACAGTCCCATTCCTGCAAATCCTTTGTCTGATTGCAATGTCAATATGGCAACATCTTCGATATGATTTTTTTCAAGTAGCTTTTTAAAACCGACCTGATACTGTTCTACGCGACACGGAGCCGGGTCACCTACGATAAAGAAAGCAACTTTTTCACCCGGGCGGCGACGTGTTTTGATGTATTTCATCAATGAACCGGCAAGCACTATATACGGCAAACATTCTTTACATCCGGAATTTGCTTTTCCGATACCGAGTGACTCTACGTCCGGATAGTCTACCATATCCGCATGATAGCCGTCTTTACGCAAGGCATTCACGCCGCCCTCTGTCAAGTAGCGTCCCATAATCGGGAATAGGAATGTAACATTAGGATCTTTAATGTCCCAAAGTTTACCTTTTGAATCTTTTAACCAAACTTTTGTTCCTTTTTGAACGATTTCCGCAGCTTGGAATTTTTCGTCATCTTTTACGGCACCGGTAGCTTCGAGCTGGCGATAATAGCGAATAATGTCAAG
>JAXJQT010000267.1:0-2575 GCA_036311025.1 Spirochaetota bacterium | reverse complement strand
GTTTTAGGTGTACCGTAGACAGTTGCCGAAGAACTGAAAACAAAATTTTTGACATTATGCTTTCTCATGCAGTCAATAAGAATTAAAGTTCCTGTAATGTTGTTGTGGTAATATTCCAAAGGTTTTTTTACTGATTCTCCGACAGCTTTTAAACCAGCCAAATGGATAACGGCATCAATTTTTTCTTTTTCAAACACTTCATTTACCGCTTCAGCATCAAGTAAATCAACTTTATAAAAAGCGACTTTTTTGCCTGTGATTTTTTCTACACGATGAATTGACTCTTCAGAAGAGTTACTTAAATTGTCAAGAATTACGGTATTGTATCCGGCATTGGCAAGCTCTACGCAAATGTGACTTCCTATATATCCGGCTCCGCCTGTTAATAAAATAGTCATATATTTTCTCCTGTTATTAATTTTTTATATTTAAAATCCACGCATGGCGAATTTTCATTTCTTTAGATTTACAATATAAAACAAATGCCGAAAAAAATCTCTCAGCTAAAAAGCCGAATACTCTTGCTTGGTAGGTGTCGGTCGGTAAAATTATTTTTTTTTCTACATCTTCAAGGACCGTAAATAACATTTGTAAATACTGATTTGCTAATTCTTTTTTCATTACAAATAGGTTTCCTATATAAATTTTATGTTGTTTCAAGGACTTTTTTAAAAACGGCAAAAAGTCAGGAAAGAGTTCTTCTACACTTTTTATCATTGTTTGCAAATCACTTTCTCGATGGCAGTCGCAATAATTTTTGTAAACACTGTAAGGCTGGATTTCCGGATAAGGAATGAGTAAATCGTAATTGTACATTTCGTGTTGTAAAAAAGAATCTATTTCATTCCATGCAAAATCAGGATTTCCCCAATTCGTATTTTTTTTACCAGAAAATAATTGTCCGTTGAAAATCGGGAATATTTTTCCCAAACGACTATTTTGTAATAATGAAAAAAACTTTCGAAATAAATTAAAAGGTTGATTAAACGGATATAAATAACGGCGGTAGTGCATAAGTCCGACATAATCACAATTTTCAAATTTTCCGTTTTTCCACATTGTATAAAGTGCGGTCAGCTCGCAGTAATTTTTGTTTTTAGCAGAAATATTTTCACCGCAGTTATCAAAATGTTTGCAATTTAGGCGTGTATCTGTCAAGTCACAGCCACATTGAACTGTTTCAAAAATTTCGCTGTGCGGCGTAATATAATCTTTGTGCATAGCAATGAAAGCTTTAGTTTTTTTGTCTAAATTACTGTTACAATCAGTTTTGTTGAGCGGCAAATGTACGGAATAAAAAGAATCACCTTTCAAAAATAATTTTCTGTAACGAAAATGAAGACGCATAATTTCAGAAAGAAAACGTATTTTTTGCAAGATTGTACGTTTATTTCCGCGACTTTTTGATTCGTAATGAAACAATTTGGCAAATGGTGTGAAAATGCAATTATAACCATTTTTTTGTAATCGAAGGCAAAAGTCCACGTCATTATATGAAACGGCAAATTTTTCATCCAAACCGTTTAATTGCTTATAAACAGATTTTTTTACCATCAAACATGCACCGGTTACGGCACTTACGTTTTGAATGTTTTCAAGGCGATATTCGTAACCTTTTTTGTTTTCCGGTTCGTACTGAAACAAATGTCCGGCGGTTCCGTTTTGCATTTTTAGAACGATTCCCGCATGTTGAATAGTTTTGTCCGGATAACTTAGCAAAGTTCCCACACAGCCTGCGTTCGGAAATTGAAGACAGGAAAGCATTTCTTCAAGCCAATTTTCAGAACGAACTTGCGTATCATTATTCAACAGCAACAAGTATTCGCCTATTGCATTTTTTGCAGCAAAATTATTTATCGCAGAATAATTGAACTTTCCTTTATAATATAAAACTTTGATTTTGGGATTGGCTTCTAATTGTTGATAGTAATCGAATATTTCCTTACTCTTGCTGTTATTTTCGATAATAAGAATTTCAAAATTTTTATATGTCGATTTGTTTATAACTGAATCGATGCATTGTCGCAGGTCATCAACGTGGTCGCAATTCGGAATTAAGATGCTGATTAACGGCTCATTTTTTATATTGATATAAGTATGAAAAAGTTTATTCTCAGTACAGGTAATAGTAAAATCTTTTAATCCTATACGCAACAAATGGTCATGCAGTGCTTTTTTTTCGCTATCAATATCGCTTGGTTGTTTATTTTTTTTCGGAGCAAATAAAATTTTATTTGTATGAATGATTTTTTTTGCATTCTCAGTCAGTCTGAAAATCAAATCATAACTGCAAGTCGGTAGAATATTTGTTAAACCGGCATTGATAAAAAGTTCGCCGGTAAATGCGATTATTCCGGAAATATAATTATAACTGCGAAGTGTATCGGCTGACCAGTCCGGTTTATAACTGCCAACTTCATCACAATATACAAAATCTGCTTTATTTTTTTTAGTATCTTTGCAAGTGTCATTTTTGCATTATTTAATATAATACCGTCTTTTAGTTGAAAAAAGATTATGTCTTCGTTTGCTATCGGCGGTAATTTGTTAAGGTCAAGATTTTGATAAAAATTAT
>JAXJQT010000266.1:0-14414 GCA_036311025.1 Spirochaetota bacterium | reverse complement strand
TCGTTACACTGATGACATTTATTTATTCGTTTGCAGATTTGCTTTGGCATGAAAAGAAAGTAAGAAAGTATTTTTCTCCTTTTTTGATTGCAATGTTGCTTATTTTGTCCGGATATTTCTTTTTACCGATTGGGTATTTTTTTGATATGGAAAAAATGACTGTTTATTCTTACGGTCCTGCAGTCATGATGACGTACATATATTGCTTGATTTTTTTATCATTAAGTCTGGTGGGACTCTATGCATTCAGAAAGAGAATTTCAATCAGCAGAAAACAGCCTGTAGTTGTCATAGTTTCATCGTTTATTGTCGCAGCGTTGATTCAGTTTTTTAACAATGAATTGTTGCTTATCGGTTTTGCGATGTCGGTGTCGGTAATGGTGATTTATTTATGTATGGAAAATCCTTATTTACGAATAGACAGAGAACTGAGAGTGAATAATGAACATGCATGGAACTTATATATAAAGCAAATGTTTGTCAGAAATAAACCGTTTAATATGGTTTCGATTTACATAAACGATTTGGATTCAATTACAGAAATATTCGGAGACAGCAACAAAATGGCGTTATTGTCATCTGTGGTGACTTTTTTTCGTTCTTTGGATAAAACAATTTGTTTCAAAATAGAAGCAAACAATTTTATACTTGTGAGTTCTGTATTAAAGAATGAAGATTTGTTGCAAAAAATAACTTCTCGCTTTGCCCAGCCGTTTTCTATAGCAGATTTTAACATTAAGCTTTCGGTTAGTTATTGTACGTATCCGGATAGTACCTTGTTTGCAGATATAGAAGAAATGTTGAAAACAAAAAACTATATTCATTTACGGATAAAACGTAATGCAAATGAGACATTTATTACCGTAGATAAAGAATTGATTGAAAAGCAAAAAGAAATCAGTACGATAAAAAAACGCTTGCAATGGGCTTTGGAAAATGATGGATTTGAAGTGTATTATCAGCCTATTTATTCATTTAAAGAAAACAGAATAGTTTCTGCAGAAGCATTGACTCGGTTAAAGGACGAAAACGGAAATTTTATTAATCCGGAAACTTTCATTCGAATAGCTGAAGAAAACGGAATGATATTGGAAGTCGGAATGAAAATTTTTGATAAGGTTTGTCGCTTTATCAAAGAGAATAATCCTCACGATTTTGGAATTGACTTTATAGAAGTAAATCTTTCTGTTGTTCAGTGTATGCAAGAGACCCTTGCCGGGGAATTGATGGCAATTATGGATAAATATGAAATTGATCCGAAATTTATAAATTTTGAAATCACGGAAACCGCCATGATAACTTCTAAAGATGTATTGCTTGATAATATGTTAAAGTTGATAGAGAAATCATCTAATTTTTATTTAGATGACTATGGAAGTGGTTATTCGAATTTAAATTATATAATCGGGTTGCCATTGCATGCCATAAAACTTGATAAATCTATAGTTTGGGCTGCGTTTAACAGTGAGAAAGGAAATATCACACTGGAATTTGTGGTACGTATGATAAAGCACCTGAATATGCAAATTGTTGCAGAAGGTATCGAAAATCAAGAACAACTTGAGAAAATGAAAGAACTTGATGTTGATTTTGTGCAAGGATATTATTTCTCTCGTCCCGTGGATTCAAAGAACTTTATTAAATTTATGTTTGAATACAAAGAACGATAAGAAATAAAATCTTAGGCATTATTTACACAATAGACATCGCGGAAATTAAACTTTCTCACGAAAGAAAGAAATTCTTGAGCCGGAAGCGGACGTGAAAAGTAGTATCCTTGGAAATGGTCGCATCCCATAGCTGTAAACAATTTTACTTGTTCTTCTGTCTCAATTCCTTCGGCAACGATGTGCTTACCGAGATTTTTTGCCATTACAATGGAACTTTCCATTACGAGTCGTCCGTTTTCATCAGTAGTTGCCGTATCAATCATGGATTTATCAAATTTGATAATATTTGTCGGTAAATCCAATAAAGAACGAATGTTTGAATATCCGGTACCGAAATCATCAAGAGAAAATGACAAGCCGCGTCGGTTTAATGAATTAATATTTTTAATTAAAATTTTCGGAGAATTGACGGCAGCTGTTTCTGTAATTTCCAGATTCAACATTTCCGGCGGAATTCCGTATTCTTCTACTTTACTTATAAAACTGTGAGCGAAAGACTCCTGCATACATTGGATTACAGAAAGATTCATTTCGATATATTTTATTCCGAATGTTTGTAAATCATTGTTTTTCATAAAACAAAAAATCGAACTTGAAATAAAGTCACCTATTCTTAAAATAAGCCCGTTTCTTTCGGCAAGAGGAATAAATTCTGCCGGCGAAATAAAACCTTGTTCTGGATCTCGCAAACGAATCAAAGCTTCGGCTGATTCTATTTTTCCGGTATGAACACTGTAAATCGGTTGATAGTACATTTCAAAATTATTTTCATTCAATGCCCTATGAATGCAATGTTCAATCTCTATATTTTTTCTTTTATCTTGCAGATTTATATTTTGAGCTGATATAACCCATTTTTGACGGTTATCTAATTCTTTAAGGTAATCAATGTAGTTGAACACATCGCTGATAGATTCTATGTCTTGCGGAAGTGAAATGTCCATCAAACGAATTGAAACGGTAATACTGTTTTCATCGACAATCCATGGTTTTTCAAATCTTTCTTCTATTGTTTTTAACAATGCAAATGAATCATTTGTACCGGAATACATAGTGATAACAAAGGTACTTGAGCCTAAGTAGAACACGCTTTGTTTGCTTGTAGATTCTAAAAATCTAGCAATGTTTTTTAAAATAAAATCCATTTTTGAGGTACCAAGCATTTGGTTAATCAAACGTGCATCTTCTATATGGCATACAATTAATGTGTATTCAGTACATCTTCGCTGATTCATTTCTAGTATTTTCATAAAAGATTTATTGTTAAATACTCCCAACTGTGAATCAATGGCATTTTCCGGTTTCTGTATAAGTACATAATAAATCAAGATACCGGTTGCAATCGCAAAATTTTGAACTAAAAGTCCGGGGTATAAAGTTTGAACTATAGAAGCCAATGCCACAAGTCCTATAGACAGCAAATGAACCGAAAGTAAATTTGCAGGTAATAAATGCTTCATGAAAACAATATAACCGGTACAAAATATTAGATAAATAATAGTGTTTGCGTATAACAGCCAGAAATATGAACCGTGGCAGTATTCATTTTTTACTATAAAGAAAATATCAGCTGTATAAAAGTTCAAAACTAATGCTAGCACCGTAATACACTGCGGAATGGCTTGTATTATTTTAAAGGTGTGACGTTCTTTTTTATTTCCGATATCTGCTATAGACAAAATATAATACGTATATACAAACGGAATACTGATATGGAAAAAGAAATAAAAAAATGCAGAAATTGAACGTATATTATGTGAAAGTATAGATGTTTCACGAGAAATCAATACATCAAACAAATCAAAACAAGTACTAAAAATTACGGTACTCATAAATAAAAGAAAAATTCTGTTTTGTTTTAATGCAACTTTTTTTCTTCGTGTATAAATAAAAAAGAAAAATAAAAGAATTATAAGAGCCGAAATATCATAACTTAAATTGTAATTCATAACTTCCAGTATAGTTTTTTTATATTACCAGTAGTAATATTTTTAGTATTAATTATTAACTTAATCTCTTGTTTACTTTTTTATAAAAAAATATCCTTGTCGAGAATAATATAAAAACCGAGAATCCACAAAATTAAGAAAACCGGTTTTTATATTATATACAAAACATTAATAAATAGCTTCATATCCGAATGAAACATTGTAACCGAGAGTAAACAGATGTTCGGAATAAATATTTTCCCATGTAGCAGACATTATGTTTTTTCCGACCGGACCTTGAAACTGTACATAGTTACAGAAATTCCACATAATAAATACTTCATGTCGCGTAATAAGACCGTTTTGCAAAAATTGTCGACCGAAAGATAAACCTAACTCACCGTAAGGAAACGAACGGCGGATTGTTCCCAGACCGGCTTCAGATAGTTTAAATTTACCGTTTTCAAATGTAAACTCTGTAATATCAAAAATATTATAACGAAAACGCAGCGGGATTCCCCAATAAAATCGATTATCCGGCATGTCTTTGGAAACAACCGCATCAAACATGATTATTCCACCCATACTGACACCGAAATATCCGGGAGCTACACAGTCACGCTGATTTCCTTCACAACCGGCATAGATTCCTAATTGAGGCAACAATGCAATACTTGCTTTTGATGTATTTAGTAATCCAAACTTTAAATAATTTTCAAAATAAAGTTCATGGTTAAAATCCAAACCGAAAGCATTGTTGATGTCTTCAAAATGATAAATGTCGATTAAAAAGTTGAATCTGTGTCCTATTCTGAATTGATACTCAAGCCAGCTTGAGGCACCTACACGAAATTGGAAATAAGGACTTATTTCAGCCAAAGCTTTACTTTTTAGATATTCAGGATTTGACTCTCTTGTGTTCAATAGCGTACCTACTTTTGCTCTGAACTCAATATTTCCGGAATACTCAGTTGATTTTTCAGTCAGAAGTTGAGCCTTTTGATTAAGCGGCTGAGCAAAGACAGAAAAACAACCGGTACAAAAGATGAATATTGTGAATAATAAAGATTTTACTTTCATTATTTAACCTCCTTATATTCCAATGTTTCTTTCGATATTTTAATAAAAATCCGATTATCGTCAGAGTTCATTGTAAAAATCCAAAAGTCAGACTCGGTTTCTTTGCAAAGATTTTTATAAATTTCTTTGTCTATAGATATGGAGTTACTTTTATTCCAAGATTGAGATTCAGAATCTTTTGAGTATTTGTCGATTGTTGTTTTTCCGCCTCCGCAACGGATAATAAACAATTCATTTTTTTCGAGATTTTCAGATATATAACAGATATTACTTCCGGCGAGTTCTTCATTTGTATAAGTAAAACAGTCAGCTGTAATAATTTCTTTTTCTACAGATGTTATTTCTTTTATAACAATACCGTCGTCAGATTTTTCTGCATAAAAAGGAGCTGTCCAATTTGGCGATAGATTATTGACAATCTTCTTGGTAGCATCAGATTCTATTTGCATAGCTTTAAATGAACCGTAATTTACAATAGAATCTTTTGAACGAAGATAATATTTTCCGCCTAAAACGAAATACACGCCGTCGAAAGTAAAATTGATATTTTCAGTTTGTATTCCTAAATTGTTTTCCGGAGAGTATTCATAGAAACTTTGGTTGTTGATATTTACCCATAATTTCTCATTGAAGTCATAAATTTCGGAAAAATCTTCTATAGGCAATTGTTTGTATTCACCGGTTCTGTGATTTACATAAAAGATTCTCTGAGCTTCTTGTGTATTAGTATCAGTATTTTCTGATGTGAAATACAGACAGTTTCCTGCTTCATAAAAGTCATAATGAGAATTAAAAGTATAACAAGCATTAACTTCTTCATTTGAAGCTATTTTGTAAACATCAGCAATTTCATCTTTTTCTGTATCAATAAAGATTACATTTTTTGAATCTTGCAGAAAAATAATAAGATTTTCACGATTGATTGGTTTAAAAGACAGAACCGGTTGCGAGCCAATTACGGTACAGCCAATCAAGATTATCATGGTAAAAGTAGCAAATAGTTTTTTAATCATTATTACCTCCTGTTTTTTTAAAAAAAACAAAAAATATTATTAATAAAATATCGAAAAAAAACTTAAAAAAATAGAGTAAGAAAAGAATATATAATTCTAAGTCTTAACAATAAATTAATAAAAACTTTTTTCATTATTCTAAAAAAATTGTATCAATCACAAGAAGTGCCACATCATCCGTAACCGGGGCTAATTCTTGAAACGATTTTAAACAATCGCAAAGTTGCGTTACAAATGTATGAATGTCTACTTTGCTGTTTTTTTCGATTATTTCCAACAATCGAGGTGTATCAAACATCGCACCGGTAGGATTACGAGCTTCGATTAGACCGTCTGTATATAAAATAATTCTGTCACCGGAAGATAAACTTTCACTGCATTGTAAGAAATCTAAATCTTTAATAACTCCGATTACCGGGCTGTTATTAGGCAAACAAGAAATAGTTTTATTTTCGTGAAGTATATATAGAGTGTTGTGACCGGCATTTGTATAAGAGATAATTTTGTTTTCTATATCGATTATCGCATAGAATGCCGTAAGGAAGTTTCCGCTGCCCTCCAAGATTTCAGCAAGTTCCAGATTAACATGGGAAACGATTTCACCGGGAGTGCTGTATTTTTTTGAATTTGTAGTGAACGACATTTTTGCCATTGTAGTAATCAATGCAGCCGGCACTCCGTGACCGCAAACGTCCAATATCATCACTGCAAAAACTTTGTCTGAAATCTGATAAACATCGTACAAGTCACCGCCGAGAGCTTCCATCGGCATATATTTTGATGAAAATTGTAACAACTTAGTTTCGGGAAAAATTTTAGGAACAAGCGACGATTGAATTTTTTGTGCCATGGCAAGCTCACGTTTATTTTGCTCGTGTGTTTCGGTCAGCTGTGCTACGGTTTTATTTAGCTCTTCGGTACGTTCATGGACTATTTGCTCCATGTTGTTTCGATAGTTGTTTATTGTGTCCAACATGGTATTAAAAGATCCGGAAAGAGTTATAAATTCTCCGAAAAAGTTTTTTGCGTTTAAATGTTCGTCATATTCACCGCAACAAATTTTCTTCAATCTCATTTTAAGTTCAACAATAGGATTCGTAAAATGCTTGCTGAAAGAAAGTATAATGAATATTGCTGCGATTACGGTAAGTATCGCAAGTAAGATAGTAATATAAATACTTTTTTGAACAGGGCCGAAGAGTTGATTTATAGGATGAAAATAAGCAACGTGCATTTTTGAATTTTGAGCAACCGCTATTATAGAAAGATATTTTTTCCCTTTATATTCAATAATTTTTGTTGATACGCTGTTTTTTTCTTCTGCATCTTTTATTTGTTCTTTAACAACCGATTCTGACAAAATTTCCGGGTCAGTATTCAGCATTCTGTATTCTGCAAAACTCATTCCTTCGTAAGGGTCGTTCGGGTCATCTCCCGGATTTAAAATGTAACGATTTTTTTCTTCATCATATTCATAGTAGTCATCAATATAAGGATGATTGTAATCTAAAACATGCCCGAACTGGTCTTGAATGTAGATTGTACCAAGTTTCAGCTTAGTATTTTGCTTATATAGATTATTCAAAAAATTAGCTGTTTCTATAGCAATTAATACAACTTGCGGCTTACCGTGTTTATCAAATTCGTAAGGGTAAAAGAATATCGGCATTCTCTCGCTTGACATTCCTTTTGCGGCTTTAGTCGAGCCCATCATCATCGGATTTGCAGGATTTTTTCCGAGAGCTTTAAAAATATCATCTTTTCTTAATACATCTACATCAATCTGAATAAGACTTTCCGTAACACGACTGAATCTATACGGCAGATTAAATTCCTTATCCGGATAGTTTAATTCCAAAAGGTAAAGAGAGGCACTTATTTTTGAAAGAAGAAGTTCTCGCAATGGTTTAAAATGTTTTACATTTTGACCTATTATACTTTTGAAAATCGGACTTTCAGAAATATCATTAAAATATGTAGCATATTGATTGTAATAAAAATCAATATTCGTCGTAACCTGCGAGATTATCCCCTGATAAAATTCTTTGTTTTGAACAAAGCTTTTGTTATAAAAATTTATCGTTGCATAAAGCGATATTACAATAATCGGTAATATTACCAAGGGAAGTACGACGATAAGAATGCGATGTTTTGTGTTTAAACTATGTTTCTTCTTTGAAAAATTCATTTACTAATTAATTCCTATTATATCTATTGCAAATAATGCGATGTCATCACAACGTGGGCTGTTTTCGCAGAATGATTGTAAATCTGTAAAAACATGTTCCGTAAAATCTTTTACATTCAAAGTCACATTTTTTGTGATTAAATTCATTAATCGATCTTCACCGTAAAGAGCGGCTTGTTCATTTCTGGCTTCTATTACACCGTCTGTATACAGTACGAGTCTGTCGTTATTTCGTAAAGAGTAAGATGATGTTTGGAACGGTAAATCTCTAACTACACCGACAACGGCACTGTTATTTTCAAGACATACGATGGAACCGTCGGAATGAGCCAGGAAAATAGTATTGTGACCGGCATTTGAGTAATGCAGCATACCTCTTTCCATATCAATTACTCCGAAAAAGGCAGTAAAATAGTCTCCGTTTCCGTTTATAGAATCAAAAAGCTCATTATTTACATTGAAAATAACGTCGCTTGGATTTGTGAATTTTTTTGTATTATTACTGAATGACATTTTTGCCATTGTAGTAATCAATGCAGCCGGCACACCGTGACCGCAAACGTCCAATATCATCACGGCAAAAACTTTGTCCGAAATCTGATAAACATCGTACAAGTCACCACCGAGAGCTTCCATCGGCATATATTTTGATGAAAATTGTAACAGTCTTGTTTCCGGGAAGATTTTCGGAACAAGTGTAGACTGAATTTTTTGAGCCATAGCAAGCTCACGCTCATTTTGCTTGTGAGTTTCCGTCAACAATGCTACGGTTTTATTTAGTTCTTCTGTACGTTCTTGAACTAACTGTTCCATATTATTTCGATAGTTGTCCATTGTATCTACCATGTGATTGAAAGAATTAGACAACGTGATAAATTCACCGAAAAATTTATTTGAATTCAAGCGTTCGCTGTAGTCACCGCAACATATTTTCTTTAGTTTCAGTTTTAATTCTACAGCCGGCAAAGTGAAGTTTTTACTGAAAGAAACACCTATAAATACTACGATAAATACTATAAGCAATGAGATAAAAAGAATTATATAAATTGTCTTTTTAATCGGAGCAAATAATTGTTCTATCGGATGAAAATACGATACATACATTTTTGATGTAGGAGCTATAGATACAACAGATAAAAACTTATGACCGTTATAAGAAACAATTCGCGACAATACATCATTTTCCGAAGTTTGTATCGTATTGATTTGCTCTTGAACTTCCGGTAATGATAAAATATTCGAGTCGGTATTGAGCATTCTGTATTCTGCAAAACTCATTCCTTCGTAAGGGTCATTTGGGTCGTCACCGGGATTTAAAATATAGCGTTGTTTTTCCTTATCATATTCATAATAGTCATCAACAGACGGATGGTTACTACCTTGAACATTTTTGAATTGGTCTATTATATAAAGAGTTCCGAATTTTAAACTGAAATTTTCGTTGTACAAGTCTGTCATAAAATTATCATCTTCGATAAGTGCCAAAACAGAACTAATCTTTGATGTTTTTTCATTATATGTAGGATAAAGAAAGATGATACGACCGGCCGAATTCATTCCCTTAAAAAAGGGGAAAGACCCCATAACAGGAATCGAACTTTTATCTTCCTGCATCTTAGAAAATGCTATATCGTTTGTTAAATCTTCTACTTCAAAAACAACATTTGAATGATTTATACGAGTAAAAAAATACGGAGTCTTATTTGTCGTGTGCGGACGGTCAAACTCAAGAAAGTATCCGCCTCCGCTGAATTTTGTAGTAGCCAAACTTCTTAACAAATCCAGATAGTACACACCGTTTATTTCATAATTTTTATCTTCTAAAGCCGTCATTTTCGGACGATTTAAAATATCTCTCATTATAGAACTGTTTGTGATACTTTCAAAAGATTTTTTGTATTGCATATAATAAAAATCAATATTTGTCGTAACTTGCGAAATTATTCCCTGATAAAATTCATTTGTTTGCACAAATGTTCTGTTATAAAAACTTATTGTTGCGTAAATCGATACAGTAATAATCGGTAATATTACCAAAGGAAGCACAATAATCAGAATATATGTTTTGGTACTCCAAGTTCGCTTCAAAGAAAACTCCTTATTCAATCGATTACTTTATTCTATTCCGACAATATCTACTGCAAATAACGCAATATCGTCACAACGCGGACTGTTTCCGCAGAATGCCTGCAAATCCGTAAAAACATGTTCCGTAAAATCTTTTACTTCAGAATTCATATTTTGCTTGATTATATCCATCAGTCGTTCTTCACCGTAAAGAGCAGCTTGTTCGTCTCGAGCTTCTATGACACCGTCTGTATATAATACAAGTCTGTCACCGTTTTTAAGCGTATGCTCCGCAGAAGCAAAAGGTAAATCTCTAACTACACCGACTACAGGTCCGTTATTTTCAAGATGGTCGAGAGTACCGTCGGAATGTGCTAAGAAAATCGTATTGTGACCGGCATTTGAATAATACAATTTTCCTTTTTCTATATCGATTACTCCGTAAAATGCAGTAAAGTAGTCTCCGTTTCCGTTTATGGAATCAAAAAGTTCATTATTTACATTAAATACGACTTCACTCGGGTCTTTTGATTTTTTTGCATTAGTATTAAATGAGATTTTTGCCATTGTGGTAATCAATGCAGCAGGCACACCGTGACCGCAAACATCCAAAATCATTATGGCAAAAACTTTATCTGAAATCTGATAAACATCGTATAAGTCACCGCCGAGAGCTTCCATCGGCATATATTTGGATGAAAATTGTAACAATTTTGTTTCCGGGAAAACCTTAGGAACAAGTGATGACTGAATTTTTTGTGCCATAGCAAGCTCACGTTTGTTCTGCTCGTTGGCTTCTGTTAATTGCTCTACATTTTTATTTAACTCTTCAGTTCTGTTTTTTACCAACAACTCCATATTTTCACGATAGTTACTTATAGTATCTACCATGTGATTAAAAGAATCTGATAAATCAATAAATTCTCCGAAGAAATCATTTGATGACAAAAGTATACTGTAATCTCCGTTACAAATCTTTCGAGTAGCAATGTCCAATTCCTTTATCGGACGTGTCAAGAAAAGGCTGAAAATAATGCTGATAACTACAACGAGTACACAAATCAGGATTGCTACACTTATAATAATATATACAATTCTCATTATCGGTTCGGACAATTGGCGAATCGGATGGAAATATATAACTCTCATAAGAGAATCTTCTGCGATTGATACGATAGAAAGGAATTTTTTCCCTTTATATTTTACTATTTCACAACTAGGTTCTCCGTCTTCTTCTGCAATCCGGATTTGTTCTGTTACTTCCGGATGTTGCAAAATTCCTTCATCTGTATTAAGCATTCTGTATTCTGCAAAGCTCATTCCTTCATAAGGGTCGTTCGGATCGTCATCTTCATCTAAAATATAGCAATTTCTTTTTTTATCGAAATTGTAGTAGTCGTTATGATGCGGGTGATTTTTTTCTTGAACATTACCGAATTGATCGAGCATATACAAAGTTCCGAATTTTAATCGGACATTTTTTTCGTATAAACTGCTGAGGAAGGTAGGAGTTTCTATTATAAGCATAAGTTCATCGATTTTATCACTGCCTTCTCTTATATATGGAAAAAAGAATATCGGCTGAGTGATTCCTTTTGCACCGCGAATTGCATTTGATGTAGCCAAAGTCGGTTCCATTACCAAATCTTCTGACATTTTTTTAAATACGGGGTCTTTTTTAAGTTGTTCTATATCGAAACTGATATTACTGTATCCTATAAAAAAGTGCCTAAATGAACGATTGTTTATTTCGTCTTTTCTGCCCAATTCCAGCATAAGGAAAACACCGTTAAACTTGGATACAAGAAACTCTTCCAATGCCATTATGTAGTTTTTTCCGTCAATCAAGAATTTACTGTCTTCAATAACAGTCATATCAGGACGATTGATGATTTTTTGAAAAACAGAACTTTGTGTTACATCGGCGAAAGAAATAGCATATTGATTGTAGTAAAAATCAATATTTGTCGTTACTTGCGAGATGATATCTCGATAGAATTCTTTATTTTGATTTAACGACCTTTTGTAGAAACTTGCTCCGGTATAAACTGTCAGCAGAATAATCGGAACCAATGCAAGCGGTAAAACAGTTAGTAAGATTCTGATTCGTGTATTAAAACTCTTTTTCATAAAAAAAACTTCCGTCAAAATGTGTTTAAAAAATAATTATAATGTTTTTTAGTCTTCGGAATAAAATAACAATGAAATAATAATAATAAGGTGATAATATTTATTTATTTGAATAATTTTAGTAAAACAAATGTCAAATCATCGGATATCGGACATTCACCTCTGAAATCATTCAAATCTTGTTGTACTTTTTCAGCAGTATTATCGGGATATTCTTTTATTATATTGAGTAATCGTTCCTCTCCGTAAAGCTCATTGTTGCAATTTCTGGTTTCGGTGATTCCGTCTGTAAATAATATAATATTATCTCCGATATCAAAATTCATTTGCTCTGCGTTAAAAGTCAAATCCGGCATTACTCCGATAACGGCATTTGATGATTTCATCTTTTCTACGTTACCGTTCTTTTTCAACAACCACATAGGATTATGTCCGGCGTTTACAAATGAAAGAGTTTTACTTTCAGTATCTATAATGCAATAAAAAGCCGTAAAATAATTTCCGCTGCCTGACAATGCATTGGACATTTCTCGATTCACTTTTTCAACAACTTCTTTCGGATTGGAAAAACGCTCTGAATTACTTCTGAATGATAGTTTTGCCATTGTGGTAATCAAAGCTGCCGGTATTCCGTGACCGCAAACATCGAGTATCATTGCTACATATTTATTGTCTGAAATCGGATAAATATCGTATAGGTCACCGCCTATTTTTTCCAAAGGAATATATATACTTGAGATTTCAAAAGGGACAGACTCCGAATCCGGAATCAACAGCGATTGAATTTTTTGAGCTACGACCAGTTCTTGTTGAAATTGTTCGTACATTTTCGAAAGTTCTTCGGTACGTGCTTTTACTAAATCTTCCATTTTAGTACGATAAGTACTGATTGTTTTTTGCATGGAATCAAAATTTTTTCCTACGGCTATAAATTCTCCGAATTCATGTGAATGATCAAGTTCTGCATTATAATTACCGTTTTCAACACATCGTAATGCTTTTACCAAATCATTTAGAGGACGTGTAATATATCTGCTGAAATAAACACAAACAAAAACGGCGACACAAATAATTATTACCGTAAGCAACAAAAAGAAAGTCATCATTCTGTTTATAGGTGAAAGTATTTGCTGCATAGGATGAAAATATGTAATTTGAGCTTGTGAGTTTTCGGCAAAAGAATTCAGAGCCAGATATTTTTTACCACGGAAAGAGATTATATCTGAAAGACATTCCTGAGCTTCTTTTGAATTTTCTGACAATGCTACAACTGCCGGGGTTTGCAAAATACTTTCGTCGGTATTCAACATTCTGTAGTCACGAAAACTCATTTCTTCGTACGGGTCGGTCGGATTATCCCCGGGATTCAAAACATAACATTTTCTCTTGTAATCATAGTTGTAGTAATCTTCTTTATGCGGATGATTTACATCCATAATATTTCCGAACAAATCACGAATATATAAAGTTCCGAGATTCAAACGCGTATTCTTTTCATAAAGAGAGTGACAAAAATCTCTGCCTTCGATGACAAGCATTATTCTGGGAATTTCATCTTTAGACTCGGTAAAATCCGGACAATAAAATTGCGGACGACGATTTGCATTCATTCCGTATATAGCCGGTGATACGCAAAATACCGGATTCATATCTTTTTTGTCTTTCATGTATTTATAAATTTCACCGTTTACAAACTCATTTATTCGTACATCAAAATTGTTGTTTGTAAGTGAAATCAAATTGTAAGGCTCACCGGAAATATTGTCATTTTTGTCCAATTCCATAAGAAAAAACAAACCGCGAAATTTTGGCGAAACCAATTGCAAAAGAGCTTCATTGTAAGGCTGAATGTTTGTTGCGGAACCGGAATATTGAGCTAGTTCTTTCAATTGTTGAGATTTGGCAGTTTCTATAAAATTGATTGCGTATTGGTTGTAATAAAAATCAATATTTGATGCCGTTTGATTGATTATGTCTTTATAAAACTTGCTTTCTTGCTTCAGCATTCGTTGATACAAGCTGTTAAAAGAATATATACAAGCAAAAAATAACGGAAGAACAGCTAAAGGAATCATTACCAATAATAATCGTTTTTTTGTACTTAACTCTTTCATAACATCAATACCGCTATTTTTTATAAAACATTTTGTATGATTATTAAAGTTATTTATAAGAAATGTTGCGATTGACTGTTTTTATACACATTTTTGTATAAGCTACTGAATACAAAATGCTTTTGTTTTATGCTTGACGGACATTTTTCCTTAATATATATTGCGGAAACTTTAATATTATTTAAGGAGATGCAATATGGGAAAAACTATTGCGGAAAAAATTT
>JAXJQT010000265.1:0-7028 GCA_036311025.1 Spirochaetota bacterium | reverse complement strand
CTATTATACCTGTAATAAAAACAGGTTTAAAAACAGTTGTCAAACTGATTCCGACAGATTTAAAAGCTACAATTTCATTATCGCCGGAAAAACGTCCTATTGTCATCAATGTAGCTAAAAGTATACTGAACGGAAAACTGAACATTGTATAAGTCGGTAAAATAGTGACAATCATCATCCAAACCAAGTCGAACGGAATATTCTTTTCGATTAACGGTTTTATAATTACAAGAATGTGATTGATGATATACATCATAAAAAAGAATATAAAACAGATAAAAAAAGTAGGTAAGTATTCACTTAAAATATATTTAGTTGCAATTTTCATGTATAACTTCTTTAAAATATTTAGCTAAAATCAATGTGTTAATTGTGCGACATTCTTTTTACCAAAACACCTTCTCCGAGTGTGGCTATAAATAAATAACCGCAATGATAAAGAATTTTTTGAATATCATTTCCTATATAAAAGTCAGAAACATTAAATCTATGTAATTCTTCATTATCGAGAGAATATATCCCATTCCCAAGTGAACCGCAATAAAAAATGTTTTTGTTTTCGGCTATCGTCATGAAGTAGTCATTTTCAATAGCGGCATGACTTTTTTGATTATAATTTTTTATTTTTTTTGTCTTGTCGTTGTATACAAAGATTCCGCCTCCGTAGGTTGCAAAACAAATTGTATCTTCATCGGTATTTATTTGAATTTCTTTTATTACGTGTTTGTTTTTCTTAAGGTACGATTCTTCTTTCAGTGTTTTGCTGTTTATATCAAGAGAATAGAGTCTTTTATTATAAGTAGCAATAAGCAGTTTATCTTGAAATCGTTTCATTGTACTGATATTTTCGTTGCTTAAGATTTGAGAATACTCTTCGGATTCCAAATCGTAAATAATACAGCCGTTTCCTAATGTTCCGATGTAAACATTTGTGTTATCGCTGTAGATATTTGTGATTCTCATGTTTTCAAAACCGGGAATAACAGTGAATGTGTCATCACGCTTGCTTAACTTGGCTATTCCGTTGTTTGTTCCGATCCACAAGTGATTTCCGGCTTCACAAATTGCACGAACTTCGTCGGAAGGGAGAGTTGGTTGACGAAAAAATTGATAATCATCAAGGATATAATTATAACGAATAAGTCCGCCGTTCCATAAACCTATATAGAGAATGTCATTTTGAGCATATAATGTGCAGATATTAGGGTCGCCGTATCCGATTTGGTTCGTTTCGATTTTTGACCAGCTTACAAAATTCATTAAATATTGATAAATATCTTTTTCTTTGGAATTTAATAATTTTGTGTTTATATCAAAAAGATAGTAGCGTGCATTGTGTATGTCGTTTCTTTCATGAGCCAACAGTCCCAGATACAATCTTGAAGTTTCGGCAAAATTGGGATTTTCACATCCGAGAAGATTTTGGAATTCATTTTCAGCATCATCAGTCAAACCTGTTTCGTAGTACAAAAGAGCGGTAAGCATTTTGATTTTTTCTTTATATGGTAAGGACAAACGTTTATCATTTATCTCTTTCTTTGCTGAATCAATGTAATAAAGAGCAGAATAAAACTCACGAAGAGAATAACCGATTTGAGCAAGGTAATAGTCTGCAATTATATTGTATTCTGAAGTAGGGTGTGAGTTTTTTATATCCAGCAATATATCTTTAGCATTTTCATATTCACTCTTGTATAAAAAAGAAGTCACTCTGCTTATTTTGTTATTTAATTTTACTTTTTCTCGAATAGTAATTGATTGAAGTGGAAATACGCAGCATAGAAATAAAATAAAGATTTTAAAGTTTTTCATTACCTGTAGACCCAAAGCCACCGTTTCCGCGTAGTGTATCATCAAGAATGTCAACTTCTTCTAATGTTGTAGGTGATACGGTTGAAAAAACCATTTGGGCAATGCGTGTTTCTTTTTCTATTAGAAAATCTTTATCTGAAAAGTTTATAAGTAAAACTTTTATTTCGCCTCGATAATCTGCATCGATTGTACCGGGTGCGTTTAGTACGGTGATACCGTGTTTTATAGCTAAACCGCTTCTCGGACGAACTTGGGCTTCCATATTTGAAGGCATTTCCATTGAAATACCGGTAGATACGGCAATGTAACCTTTTGCAGGTAAAAGAATAGTTTCATCGCTATACAAATCATATCCGGCAGAATCCGGTGTTGCTTTTTGCGGAATATGTGCAGTTTCTGATAATCGCTTTATTTTTATCTTAGCTGTTAAAAAGTCCATTTTGGCTGATCTACCTTTTTCTTATACAAAACATGTGTATACATTTTTTCAGAATTCAAGAACTCACGTGCCAGTTTCATTATATCTTCTTCAGATACATTTTCTATGAACTCTATGGATTTTTGCTTATTCATTTTACTGTCAGTCAATAGGTGATAAGATATATTTGAATTCATTTTTCTGGATAAATTATCATTGGACAACAGTATTTCACCGATTCTTTGTTTTTTTATTTTTTCTAGCTCACCGTCTTTTAGACCATGTTCTAATAAGTCACAAATTACACCGTTTACAGCTTCTATTGCTTTATCGTATTTTGACTGTTCCACTGAAAAATAAATAGAAAACAAATATTCATCTCTAAAACCGTCAGTTGATGTTGTAATAGTATAGCATAACCCCAATTCATCTCTGACTTTTTTGAATAATCGTGAAGAAAAAGAATCACCGAGTAATACACTAAGCAGACTTGTTAATAGACTGAATTCAAAAGAATTTTGTTGTATAACTGAACCGGTTAAGACATGGATGTGTTCAGCTTGCATTCTTGTAAAACCAAATTTTTCAGATGAAAGTCTCAATGGTTTTTTGTTTTCTATACAATCATAGCTTGTTCTGAAACTTAAATCTTCTATTAAATTGGTGACTTCATCCGGTTTGAAATTACCGGCAATAGAAATAATTAGTTTATTTGCAGTGAAATTCTTGTGGTAGAATGTCATTAACTTTTCGCGTGTTATATCTTGGATTATTTGTTCGTAACCAATTATAGGATGTCCTAAACCGCAATCTAAAAATAGATTAGCAAAAAAATCTTCCCATAGTTTTTCTTGAGGATCTTCAAGAGTGGAATTTAATTCGTTTAGAATAACTCCCTTTTCAGACGCCAATTCATTGTCAGCCAATAATGAACGATTAAACATTTGCTCTATCAAATGAATCGAATCTTCCATGTAATAATTTGGGATTGTATTGTAAATACAAACTTCTTCTTTAGAAGTGTAAGCATTGATATATCCTCCCATTTCATCAAATTTAGAAGAAAGAAAATCTTTAGTGTATTTTTCATTTCCTTTAAAGAGCATATGCTCAATGAAATGAGAATAACCTGCTTCGTTTTCATTTTCGTCTCTGGAGCCAAATCTATTAAAAAAAGCTAATGAAACGGTAGAAAAAGCCGGCAATGGCTCTAAAAGAAGTGTTACGCCATTTTTTAGTTTTCGAACAATAACCTTGTGTTGTAAAAGCGACTGCATATAAACCACATCCATAAAAATAAATACGGGAATAACTTTTAGTTATATCCCGCATTGTCAGTTGAAATAAGATTAATAATCTCTTATTATTTTCTAATATTCAATTCTTTAAGAATTTTTCTATATCTTTCGATATCTCTTTTCTTTACATAATCCAATAATCTTCTTCTGTTACCTACAATTTTCAACATTCCTCTTCTGGAGTGGAAATCTTTAGCATGTGATTTGAAATGTTCAGTAAGATATTTGATTCTTTCTGTCAGAAGTGCGATCTGAACTTCAATAGATCCTGTATCTGCATCTCCGTTTCCAAATTTTTTAACAATTTCCTGTTTGCTCTCCTTAGTTAACACTTAAACGCTCCTCGTATCATTTATAATTGTCTAAAATATTTTTTTGTCATATCTAAGTCGATTCTTAGCTGTTCTTTCAACTCATCAAATGAATTGAACAGCTTATTATCTCTAATCTTTTGTAAAAAGTCAACTCTTATCGGAAAGCCATATTCATAATCTTTGTAACCGATAAGATGTGATTCTATAATTGACTCACTTACAAAAGTCATACTTGGGTATTTTTTGTTACCAACTTTCGTTGTTGTAAAATAACTTCCTGCACAAGGATAAAGTACATTGTTATTTTGTATATTCATAGTAGGAAAACCAATAGTTCGTCCCATTTGTTTCCCTTTAGTCACAACGCCTTTGATAAAATAGTTATATCCAAGTCTGTTATTTACCTCAGTGATTGACCCGCTTTTTATATACTTTTTTATCTCAGATGTCGATACTTTTTTTCCATCAAATTTAAAAGTTTCTTCAGTAAAGACATCAAATCCTTCATTTTTTAGCAGTTCAAGATTGCCGGTCTTATTTATTCCGAAATGAAAATCTTCTCCTTCGTAATAACTGGTAATCCCGAAGTTTTCGCGTAACATTTTTGCAAATATAATAGGATTTAAATCTTTTAATTCTTTATTGAATTCACAAATAATTATATTTTGAATTCCTATTTTTTCTAAGATTTCAATTTTATCAGACATTTCTAAAATATTTTTTTCATTGTACGAAGTCTTAGGAGAATTCAAAAAAGTCAAAACATAACTTTCTAAATTTTTTTCTTCAGCAACATTTAACATGTTTTTCAATAACTGCTGATGTCCTATATGCAATGTTTCAAATGCACCTATAGATACAATTCCGTTTTTTTCATATTGCTTAATTTTAGAGAAATCATTGTATATATTCATGATTAAATTCCGTTATTGTATACTAAATCGTACTGCAATTTGTTTCCGTCATAAATGAGAATTGCAACAAGTTTATCTTCATTTAAAAGTTTATAGTAACCGGACTTTTCTGGTATATTTTTTAACATTTTAGTGGATATTGGTTTTCCATTATATGGATAATTTATGAATTCATTTTTTAATTCTAAAGTCGGTAATTTTGAAACTATTGTTTCAGGTTGATATGTTTTAAAATTATTATTTTTTATATCATTGAATGAAAATGCATCTTCTAAAAGAAAATTTCCGACTTTCGTGCGTTTTAATGAACAAATATGTGCAAGATATCCGGTATCTATTCCAATATCTCTTGCTAATGAACGTATGTAAGTCCCGGATGAGCACGTTATCTCTAAAGTAAGAATAGGAGACGTAAAATTTAAAATTTTGATATCATAAATTGTAACTTCACGTTCCTTAATGTTCGGAATTTCTCCGCTTTTTGCAATCTGATATGCTCTTTTTCCGTTTATATGAACTGCACTGTAATTTGGCGGACGTTGCAATATCTTTCCGTGGTATTTTGGCAGGTATTGCTTAATTACATCGATAGAAAAAGCTGCTTCTTCATTTTTTGCAAAAATCTCGCCTTCGGCATCGTCGGTAGTTGTTTGAATCCCTAAATGAAGTTGAGCAATATAAGTTTTGTCTAATCCTACAAGAAATTTTAGCAATTTAGTAGCTTTTCCTGTACAGACTAAAAGTAAACCTTCTGCATCTTTATCAAGAGTACCGGCATGCCCTGTTTTGGAAACATTTAATTCTTTTCTTATTCTGTTTATTTCTTGAAAGGAAGTGACTCCTCTTTCTTTATTAATCAATAACAGGTTGTTGTTATTCGTTAATTCCATCTGAAGCATTATCTCCGTCATTCATTTGCTCGTGTTCTTTAGAAAGCATATCTAGTATTGCATCTACACGATTGGCTTTTTCTTCAAACGGGTCTATTCTAAATTCAATTTTAGGAGTAAAACGCAACTTCAATTTTTCTGCTAATTGAGCTTGAATAAAACCTTTTGCGTTATTTAAACCTTTAACGGCTAACTCTTTTGCTTGTTTTGTACCGTTTAATGAGAAATAAATATGAGAATAGTGCTTATCTGCACTTAAAGTCACTTTAGTAATGGTAAGCAGAGTAGGGACTCTGGGGTCTTTGATTGCACCCGAAACAATGAGTTTCATTATTTCTTTTTCAATACTTCTTTTTATTTTTTCATCTCTAACACCCAAAGTCTTCCTCTCTTTCCCATTTTATTATTATAGGTATATTTTTATTCTTCTTCTGATTCTTTTTCTTCATCTAACTCAAGAAGTGCACGAAGTTTTTCTTCTTCAATTCGTTTTTGCTCTTTCATTTCTTCAAGCTTTCGCTCTTCTTCAAGTTGTTTTTCTTTCTTTTCAACATCATCAAGACTTCTTTGAATTTCTTTTATTTCATATGCTTCCATGATATCGCCGACTTTTATGTCTTTACAATTTTCTAAGCTGATACCACATTCAGTACCTTCGAGAACTTCCGAAGCATCGTCTTTATAACGTTTTAATGATGATATTTTACCGGAATAAATCTGAACATCGTCACGCATCAGACGAATCAGAGATTTACGTTTAACTTTTCCGGCAGTAACAATAGATCCGGCAATAAGACCGATTTTTGAAATCTTGAAGACTTGTTTTACTTCAATAGTTCCGATTAATTCTTCTTGTAAATCCGGTTTAATCATACCTTCCATTGCTGCTTTTATGTCTTCTATAATGTCATAAATGATATTATATCTACGAGCATCAACTTTTTCTTTTTCGATAAGAAGTGTAGCTTTCGGATTAGGACGAACTCTGAATCCTATAATTATTGCTTTACTTGCTACAGCAAAAGTAACATCTGTCTCTGTAATAGGACCTACGCCCATTTGAATTGTAGTTAATTTTACTTCACTGTTAGAAAGCTTAGTCAAACTGTCACGAATAGCTTCAGAAGACCCTTGAACGTCGGCTTTGATAATAACTTTAATCTCTTGCTGTTCTCCGTTCTTTTTCTGAGATAAGAAGTCATTTAAAGTTATTTTCTTAACAGATTCTGCATCTTTAACTTTATTCAATTCCTTTCGTTTAGCAGACATAAGTTTTGCTTCTTTTTCTGTTTCGAGAACATTAAGCGGATCTCCTGCATTCGGAACACTTTCGATTCCGGTAATTTCTACCGGTGTAGAAGGAGTGGCAATTTTTATTCTCT
>JAXJQT010000264.1:0-4427 GCA_036311025.1 Spirochaetota bacterium | reverse complement strand
TGGTTTTATTTGCAGCTTTGACTTCATCTGTTTCTATATTGGAAGCAATCACAGCCGGCATGATGGATCATTTCAAATGGAGCAGAAAAAAAGCAACTCTTATAATGGCAGGAAGCACTTTCTTTATTTCAATCATTGTTTGTCTCGGTTACAATGTATTCTATTTTGAATACAAACTTCCGAACGATTCAGTTGCTCAGATATTGGATATTTTCGATTATGTAAGTAATACAATCTTAATGCCGATTGTAGGAATCTTGACTTGTGTACTTATCGGTTGGGTAGTAAAACCAAAAACTGCTATTGATGAAATTACATTGACCGGTGAAAAATTCGGCAGAAAGTCTTTGTATATTGTAATGGTAAAATACATATCTCCGTTGTGTTTACTTATTATTTTATTGGCAGGATTGGGATTTAAATTCTTTTAAACATTGATATGTTTATATATGGGGGAAGCGTTTTGCTTCCCCTTTTTAAATTCCCGGTTCTGCAATTTTCGAAAAACAGGAGCAAAGTTGACTCAGGAGCTTAACCGAAATGTTTCCTGAGTAACTTTATTTTACGGTCATTCTGAATACTCCGTCCCATTTAGCAGGTAACGGATTGGTGCGGAAATGTTTGATTCGTTCTATGAATATTTTTGACGGGTCATCGTCATATTGATTTACGCAAATATTAAAATGTCTTTCCGCTTTATCCCATTGTTGCTTTCTGTAATACATAAGTCCTTTTTCGAACTCTTCTTTAATCATCATCAATTTGACTGAAGCTTTGTTTTTTTCTTGCAAGATTTCATATATACGCACAGGTTCGGTTTTACCTTTGACGGTGATAAAATCCAGCTCACGGCAAACGAACGTATCACCGAGGCGATTGTAAACAGCTTCACTGATGATAGATTTTGAACCGTAGGCTTTGTTTGCTCCCTCAAGCCGTGCAGCAAGATTTACCGTGTCACCTATAGATGTAAAATCCATTCTGGTTTTTGCACCCACCGAACCGAAAACGACACGTCCGGTATTGATTCCGATTCCGATAGAAATTACGGTTTTTCCCTCTTTTTGTCGCTTTTCACGTTCTTTTACCATTACTTCACGAATTTGCATTGCTGCACGACAGGCATTTTGTTCTTTTCTCGGACCGGAGAAAAATGCCATCATTTCATCACCGACAAACTTATCCACATCACCGTTGTTGTTCAGGATAATTTGTGTTTCCAAATCAAGGTAATGATTCAAAACTGACACGACTTCTTTAGGATTGAGCCCTTCACATAATGTGGTAAAACCGCGAATATCGGTAAAAAGAAATGTTAATTCACGTGTAGTAGTGACGGCGGCAGATGCATTTTTTTCAGCATTTCGCAATGTCGACACCGAGATATACGGCACGATTCCGCGAATTACCGAAACCATGTTGCCTATTTCTTTTGACAGATCACGAATCTCGTCTCTTGTTTTTACAGTGTCTTCAAATGTCAAACTTTCCGGACTTATTTTTGAATCTTTGCCGCCGATCATTCTTGCCAATGATTCGGAAGTACGGCGGACATTCATTCGTAATATCAGCAAAGGCATTACGATATAGTCAGCTACCAAAATTGCCAAAACGACTGACAAATACAAGAAAACGGCTATCAATGTGTACACTGTGATTTTTGTTTGAAAATACGGACGCATAAGAACGTCTTCACGATATGTAACGACCGAAAATCCCATAAAGCGTTCACGTCCGCTCAGTCCGGTCATTGTCAACGGACAGATATATTTACAAGTACCGTTTGCTTTGTTGAATATGGGAGTCGTGGCACTTTGTGTTTTGTAATGGTCAAAATACTTTCTTGCATTTTCAGACGACAAAACTCTCTCATCTTGCGGAATTTTTGAAACTTTAGATGTAGTATATGCCAGTCGGTAATTCGGAAATACAGTAGAATCGGAAATATTCTTAGTGAAAATCTCCGGACGGATTTCTGAAAAAATATCGATTCTCTCAAACGGAAAATGAGTCTTATCGTTTGCTTGTTCTCGAGATTGGAAAAATTCCAAAACCGGTTGATTACTGCCGCCGCCCGAACGAAAAACGGCAACTGCTTGTTCTGCCTGTGTGCGTCCGGCGTCGCCTATAGATTCCATCATTAATTGGTGGTATCTGGACAACAGTCCGAATCCGAGTAAAAACAAAATGCACGAAATTACGCTTAAAAATAATGCAATCACTTTTGCACGTAAATGTGTACGATTTCTCAGGCGTTTATTTTCTTCATATAATTCACGTTGACGCATAATACTTGTGTTACGTTTTGTATTATCCAAAACCAGCGATTTGGAGCGTTCTTTTTCTTTGGCTTCTTCCAATCTGTTTTTACGATGTTGTTCACGCAATGAAGTGTGGTAAGACTCTCGGAAATCACGATACACTTGATATTCCGGATTGTTGCTGCGAATGTTACGAATCATGCAAACACTCAATGCAATGTGGATTATCAATGCCAGAGCATTTGTAAATATTGCCGAAATCGGGAACTCGGAAAACCAATTGAGTGTATTGGCTGAATTGAGAAAACAAACGATACTGCAATATAATATTACGGTTACGGTAATTTGTGCCAGTAACAGTAAGGTTTTTTTCCTTAAAAAGTTTAAAAATCCCGCCGCTATAAAAAAAATAGCCGTAAAAGGTACAATGTATATGCTGAATAAAGAACGTCTTAATACTATGTTGTGAAAATATTTTCCGGCATTAAGAGGCAATGAATATGCTGATAAAATATCCGGTTGCCCTTCTGTCAGTTGCGGATACGGTCCGCATCCCATAGGTAAAACAAAATAACATATACAAAAGATTGCAAATAAAAAACATAAAATATTACCGATACGACTTACGGCAATATCTGCTCTAAGCTCATCCATGAAAAATTTTCCCCCGCCCGAAAAATTATAAAATGTCACTGTATTTATTACAGAGCCGATTTATAATAAATAAAAAAGATATGCAATTAATTTTAAAATATTTTTTTATACTGCCGGCACAATGGACGACAGACCCCGATTCTGTTCCGGGATAATAGCAGGCGTGAATTAAGGAAATTAAAATATTTGCAGCACGGAGAAAAATATGATTTTGTTGCTTGAGTGTGTGATATTTTCGGTTTTATTTTCTTTGATGATTTTTATACCGTTATATAAAAATCCGATAGGGCAGATAATGTCTTATCCTGTGGAAATCAGAAGAAGAGTAGAAAGCCTGCCGCAGTATAAAGACTGCATAAAAGTGAAAAAGAAAAAACATTTATTGATTAAAATCATATCAATATTCGCATTTGCGTTAATTTTGTGTGTTGTTGCATATTTTTCCGGAGCAAAGACAACGTTTGAAGTTTTCAAGCACGTGTTTGTGTTGTTTTTCTTTGTAAATATTTATGATTTGCTTGTCATGGATTTGTTGATTTTCAGAAATGTCAAAAGGTTCAGAATCCCCGGTACGGAAGATATGGATAAGGAATACAAAAATCCGGCTCATCATGTAGTGGGAGCTTTTATCGGAACGGTACTTGCAATTATAGTTGCGACTTTATCAGCCGTATGCTTCCAGGTGTTAAAAAATATTTTTCTCTGAATCTTAAATAATCTGTACGTCGGTAAAATATTGGTTCATTCATTATCAGGATGGATGAAAGAAAAGTTAAATGATTATAAAAATGTAAAATTACAACTTATTGAAATAAAAAATAATTAAACCTCCTTTATTTCTACTCAAAAAAGCTAAAATCTGTCCAAAGGTAAAAAAGATTGACGCTTTTTTGCAGTACACATAGTAAAAGGGGGAAATATGTGTAAAAAGATATTTTTATTATCAATATTACTTCTAAGCAGCATGATGATGATATTCTCATGTTGTGAAGCGGAAAAGGAAGAACCGGAAAATAAACCGGCTCCGGCAAGTCCGCAAACGCCGGTAATTGCTACCGAAAGCGAAACATTAACTTACAAAATTAATGAACAGCCGGGAGATTTAACGATTGTTGCAGTTGTAGCCGATGGCGGAACATTGTCTTATCAATGGTACAAAAGTGATTCGATTGACGGGGAGTATACAGTAATAGCAGATGTTTTAGCTTCAAATTATAAACCGGATACATCCAAACTTGGAACTACTTATTACAAATGTACGGTTACAAATACATTGAACGGAAAGACAGCATCAGAAACATCACCTGTTTTGACTGTTATTGTAAATAAAAACGAAGTGATTCCGGATGAACCGCAAAAACCGGTAATAGCTGCAGAGGCGGAAACTTTGACTTATAAGCTTAATAAAACTGCTGATGCATTAGCAATTGTTGCAGTTGTAGCCGACGGCGGAACATTGTCTTATCAATGGTACAAAAGTGATTCACTAGACGGGGAGTATACTGTAATAGC
>JAXJQT010000263.1:0-3564 GCA_036311025.1 Spirochaetota bacterium | reverse complement strand
ATTATATAAATATGCTCAAGAGCGTTTTGCTCCGATGATTGCAAAAAAGATTGTAGCAAGTCGAGAAAAAACTCCGATTACCTTATCTACTCAATTAGCAGATATTATAGAAAGTGCTATTCAGGCAAAGTTTCGCGGCGGTAAAATTCATCCTGCGACAAAAGCGTTTCAAGCATTTAGAATTGCGGTAAATCATGAACTTGATTGTATTGAGCCGGGGATTCGTGCGGTTTTGTCGGTTTTGAAAAAAGGCGGACGACTCGGAGTTATCACTTTTCATTCGTTGGAAGATAAAATTGTCAAAAATCTTTTTAAAGAGATGAGTTTAGAGTGTGTTTGTCCGCCGAGAATTCCTCAATGTGTTTGCGGAAAAATAAAAGAAGTAGAAATTATCGGAAAATCTTTTACGGCAGATGAAGAAGAATTAAGAGATAATCCGCCGTCAAGATCTGCCAGATTACGAATAGTGGAGAAGTTATGAGAAAAAGATATGGGTTTATGATAGTTTTTGCAGCGTGCATAATAGCCGGACTGTTTATTTTTACAACTTTTGTAAGTATAAAGGTGAAAGCTCAAGAGCGTGAGATTACACAGATTTATCAAAAGATTGATGATATGAGAATAGAAATCAAACGTGTAAAAATAGAGTCGTCATCATTGACGAATCCGTTGGAAGTGTTGGATTATGCTGAAAAAAACGGGATGAAAAGTATAAAAGTAAAAGACTTGGTGAATATTGAAATAGATAAAGATAAGGTGAATTAAAGGCGATTGAATTTTTTTATCATAAAATGCAAAATTTTATGGCAAGAATAAATTCAGTGTGTTACAATTAAAAAGATCGCTTGGTGCGAAACTGTCAGAATTCATTTCTTTTTTGGCAGTAAATAATTTTTTTATTTCAATTACTGTGATTTGAATTGCGGGATTAAAGTCACGGTTTATTCTTACGGAAAGACTGTCTATATTCTGGCGGTACGATATGATTAAGATGGGGAGGGGCAATGCTTTATCATATTATTTATCCTTTATCTCAAAAAATTACGTTTTTGAATGTGTTCGGATATATCACGTTTCGTGGTGCGATAGCATTTGTTTTATCTTTCTTACTGTGTCTTGTCTTTTTTCCGCCGTTTATAAGAAAAATGAGAGAAGTCAAAGCTGCTCAAATAATAAGAACAGAAGGTCCGAAATCGCATCTTACAAAAGTCGGAACGCCGACTATGGGTGGACTGGTAGTAATAATGGTGACAGTTATTACAATGCTTATTTGCGGTCGCCTTGATAATCTCTATATATTGTTACTTTTGTTTTGTACCGTTTCCTTCGGTGTGATAGGAGTTCTTGATGATTATTTAAAGTTATCACGCCGTTCATCTGACGGTCTTCATGCAAAATTTAAGCTTATCAGTCAGATTTGTATTGCCTTTATTATTTCGTTATCAATATTTCTCATAATGGGACGAGAATCGAGTTATATTTCGATTCCGTTTGTGAAAGGTTTGAAAATAAATCTTTCATGGTTTTATATTTTATTCGGAGTATTTTTGATTGTCGGTTCGTCCAATGCCGTGAATCTTACTGACGGTTTAGACGGATTGGCCGGCGGTTTACTTATCCCCGTATTTCTTACTTACGGATTGCTAAGTTATGTTCAAGGACATAGAAATATGGCAAATTATTTGTTCTTGGATTACTTACCGGTTTCAGGTGAAATCTTAGTGTATTGTCTGGCAATTTTGGGCGGATTGTGCGGCTTTTTGTGGTACAACACTCATCCGGCTGAGATTTTTATGGGAGACACCGGATCTCTTTCATTCGGCGGAATCATCGGTACTATTGCGATGATGACAAAACAAGAATTGTTGCTTGCTATTGTAGGCGGAGTATTTGTCGCAGAAACTGTTTCCGTGATGATTCAGGTGACTTACTTTAAGAAAACCGGCGGAAAACGTTTTTTCTTGATGGCTCCGTTACATCATCATTTTGAACAAAAAGGTTGGAAAGAAACTAAGGTTATTTCTCGTTTTTGGATTGTAGGTGCTTTATTGGCTGTAGCTGCGTTGGCAACGTTGAAAATACGGTAATTAATATGAAAGAAAAAGGTTTGTCTAACTCAAAGATTAATGTACTTCTGCTGGTTTTTGTCGTGATATTAAGCGGTTTGGGACTTGGTTTTTTAAATACGGCGACACAACCGCTTTTTCCGGACGAAGAATATGCGTTTATGATTGTAATAAAGCAGTTGTCTTTTTTCGGTATAGGGATTGTAGCTTTGATTTTAGGTGCATTGATTGACCATAATCTTTATAAACGTCATATAAAAATTGCAGTTTTTATAACAATTGCTTTTTTGATTCTTACGTTGATTCCCGGATTGGGGATTGATGTTTACGGAGCCAGACGTTGGATAAAGCTCGGACCGTTGACTTTTCAGCCGTCGGAATTTGCAAAATTGACCGTGATTTTTTATTTGGCGACGGTTTTGGATAATAAAAAAGATGATATTCGAGATTTTTATAAAGGTGTTTTGCCGCCGTTGACATTGCTTATTCTCATAGGTGTTTTTGTTTTATTGGAAAATGACTTTTCAACGACAATGTTGATTTTTTTGGTTGGATTTATATTGTTTTTCCTCTCAGGTGTACGAGTTGTTACATTGGCGATGCTCGGACTGGTAGGTGTGTTTGGCGGCTTGGGGATGATTTTCTTGGCACCGTACAGAATAAAACGTTTGGAAGTATTGTTTAATCCTTGGGTAGATCCGTTCGGAAGCGGCTGGCAAAGTATTCAGTCTATGAAGTGTTTTTCACTCGGCGGAATGCTCGGACGCGGACTTGGAGAATCGACTCAGAAATACAGTGCTTTGCCTAAAGGTTATAATGATTATATTTTTTCGGTTATTGTCGAAGAAAGTGGTGTAATCACAGGAATTTTGATGATTTTTATGTATTTTGTAATAGCACTGTTGGGAATGAATATTGCAAAGCGTTGTAAAACTCGTTTTTCATATTTGATGGCAGCAGGCATTTCATCATTGATGTTTGTTCAGGCTGTATTAAATGTCGGTGTTACTGCGGGGATTTTTCCGGCTACCGGGATTCCTTTGCCGCTTGTAAGTGCCGGAGGGACATCGCTTGTAGTATTTTTATTTTCGATAGGAATACTGATTAATATTTCAAATCATTCGGCGAGGGGTGATTTAAGTGAAAATTAGTTATGTTATTTCAATTTTATTTTTAGTAACAATACTTTTTGGTTCAATCATATTTGTAGTGAACAAAGAGCGTTTTATTGTAGAGCATATAGAAGTGACGGCAGATTTTAAATTTAATCGTTCTTTTCTGATGCAAAAAGTAGGAATAGAAGACGGTTGCTATATCTGGCAGTATAACAGCAAGAGTATAGCGACAGTTTTGGATGATTTGTATTTTGTGGATGACTATAAGATAACAAAAAGATATCCGTCACGCCTTGTAATTCAGCTTTTTAAAAGAAAGCCTTTAGCAAGAGTTGCCGGAAAGGACGGAGAAGTTTTTTTTATAGACAGACGCGGAGTAATAT
>JAXJQT010000262.1:0-2062 GCA_036311025.1 Spirochaetota bacterium | reverse complement strand
ATGTTAAACTGGAAGACTTACAGCCGCTTAACAAGATTTATAATATCAATACGCTTGATGATATAGAATTGGCAACGGAAACGAGAATTCAAGTTGCGACAGTTCAGGGAATGATTGCCAGAATAATGAGCGAGGAAAAAGATAGAATTCCGTCATCCGGAGATTTTGACTGTATTATTATCGATGAAGCACATCGCGGTTATACGCTGGATCGAGATTTAAGTGAAGCAGAACTTTTATTCAGAGACCAAAACGATTTTATTAGTAAATATAAAAAGGTAATCGAATATTTTGATGCAGTAAGAATCGGATTGACTGCAACACCGGCATTGCACACAACGCAGATTTTCGGTCATGCAGTGTATACTTATTCATATCGAGAAGCTGTAATTGACGGATATCTTGTAGATTATGATGTTCCTCATATTATAAAAACAGAATTAAATCAGAGCAAACTTCACCATGATAAAGGCGATAAACTAGCTCGATACAATCCGGTTACAAAAGAGTTACTGAATCCGGAAGAATTGGATGATGAAGTAGATTTTGAAATAGAAGAGTTTAACAAAAATATTCTGATTCCGTCATTTAACAAAGCCGTACTGGATAAACTTGCAGAATATATCGATCCGGAAGGTGATGAAAAAACTATAATCTTTGCGGTAAATGACCTTCATGCTGATGAAATAGTAAAGCAATTAAAAGTAATCTATGAAAAGCAAGAAGTTCCGGAAAAGGCAATAGAAAAAATTACTTGTTCTATCGGAGATAAAACTCGTGTACAACAGGCCATTAAACGATTTAAAAATGAACATTATCCGACAATAGTTGTTACTGTAGATTTGCTGTCTACGGGAGTAGATGTTCCGGAGATTACAAAAATCGTATTTATGCGACGTATAAAATCCAGAATCCTTTATGAGCAAATGATAGGACGTGGTACTCGTTTATGTCCTAAAATAGGTAAAACTCATTTTGATATTTTTGACGCTGTAGATTTGTACAGTCATTTAAATAAACTTTCTTCTATGAAACCAGTTGTGGCAAATCCTAAAGTTACATTTGATGAATTATTTGCAGGATATGAAAAAGTCAGTGATGAAGAACATATACAATTTATTAATGAGCAAATAACGGCAAAACTCAATCGTAGCAAAATACGGTTAAATGATATTAAACAAAAATATTTTGCTGAAACTGTCGGGTACAATTCCATAAAAGATTTTGTTGAAGAGATAAGAAATAAAGCTAAAACATCGGCAACGGAATGTAAGAATTTTCTATTGGAAAATAAGGAAGCATTTGATGTTTTTAAAATGCCGGAAGAGAGAAAAGGCGATGGTAAATACATTCTAATAAGTAATAAAGAAGATAAAGTATGTGAAGTGTCACGCAGTTATGAAAAAAATCAAAAACCGGAAGATTATCTGGAAAGCTTTTCTAAGTATTTACAAGAAAATAGAAATAAAATTGCAGCGATTGAGACTATTTGTACACATCCGAAAGATTTAACATTGAATGATTTGAAAAGTTTACGTAGAACACTTGATATGAACGGGTTCAACGAATTACAATTAAATACGGCAACTAAGGCTGTTACTAAAGAAGAATGTGTGGCAGATATAATCGGTCTTATACGTTGCTATGCAATAGGTTCGCCGTTGATTTCTCACGAAGACAGAATTCACAACGCAATTAAAAAATTAAATAAAGCTCATGATTTTACTGCCGGTGAAAAGAAATGGATTGATAGAATCGAGAAATACTTAATCAATGAATCCGTCCTTAACGAACAGACTTTTGATGAATACCAAGCGTGGAAAATACAAGGCGGTTTTAACAAAGTAAATAAAATATTCGGTAATAAACTTACTGAAATAATAAAAGAGTTAAACACATATCTTTATGAGGATAAAGTTGCTTAACTTGTAGACCGGTAGACATTTATAAGCCATGTTTGAAAGGTGAAAAATGAAAACGGTGCTTCGACAGGCTTATACTCGATGTTTACTAAAGTAAACATTCCGTTTCACTTGATGTTTTCTTGCGAAAACATTTCATT
>JAXJQT010000261.1:0-4572 GCA_036311025.1 Spirochaetota bacterium | reverse complement strand
AGCTATTTCATTTAAATCACGTCCGAATTCCGCAAGAATAGAATTTTTTCTGCCGGTACTTTTTTCTGATATTTCATTTTTGCCGTGACCGACAGCTTTGATAATGTAATCACGATAATTTTCCGGAGTAATACCTTGATGACTGAATGCGACAGACACAGGACTGTTTGAATCTATAATACATCCTAAAATCAAATGCTCGGTTCCTACAAAATTATGTCCCATTCGCTTTGATTCTATCATGCTGATTTCTATTACGTTTTGCAGTGCGTTTGACATCGCCAATTCCCCCAAAGAAACCGGTGCATTGGAAACATCTTGAGCATCTTCTATTTCCGCAATAATTCCTTTTGGATCGATACCGTTATCTTTTAAAATTCTGGCTGACACACCTTTATTTTCTTTCAAAATTGCCAAAGCAACATGATCGGGATAAAGTTTCTCGGCATTAAAACGTCTTGCTTCTATCTGTGCAAGCTCTGAAAGAATTCTGCTTGCTGCCGGAGTAAATCCTTTACTTTGCATTATTATCTCCTTTCAACAACAATCGGACAAGCTCTGCCCGTTTTGCCGGTACATCATTATTTTCATCCGGTAAATAAAAATTAAAAATCGCAGATTGCAACTGATTAAGCAGTTCCAAATCGACATCTATAGGTAATTTTATTTTTATTCCTATTCGCAAGTTTGCACAATGGCGAATAGCTTCATTCAATCCCAAAATCCGTGCATATTTCATCACGCCTAAGCTTCTGTAAGCCATATCTTGCATTATTTCCGGGATTTCCTTCATCGCCAAGTGTATTGCCTCTTGTTCCTGTTCAAGAAAACTCTTTAAACCTTCTACAAAACGCTCCATCAAGTCTTGCTCTGTCACGCCGTAGTTGAATCGGGAAGAAATCTCGCAAAAATCATCACAATCTAATTTTTCAAAAAAACTTTTTTCCAACAGATAACCGCGATTAAAAAGGTCGTCTTGAACTTTTTCAAAAGTATTCGCAGCTTCCTTATTTTCCGACGCTAAGAAATTGAAATTTCGAACCCACATAATGTGCATTAACGCAGTTATCTTAAATCCCAACCCGCAATCTTTCAATACAGGAGACACATAACCATAACGTTCATTTGCATTTACACGTGCAAACTCACTTATTTTTTCTCCCAGTTCCGTCAATCTTTTATAAGCATTTTTAAAAACCGGCTGGTTTGTCGCGGACAAGATTGTGATGTGGTTTTTATAATTAATGATTATCGCAAAGTCAAAAGAGCCGGAATATATATACGTAATATTCTTTTCATTCTCCAACTCTTTCAACCACAAACCGCGATTGTAAAGCATGAGTCTCTTTTCTTTATTCAAGCTGTCGATATTCGTTACGACAAGATTTCTTTTTTTTCTTGTAATAAAGCTTACGAAATCATCTTCAAACTCTGTTCGGCATTCTTCAGACATCGCAGAAACAAACGGCAACTTTTCATAATTTCTCACAAGCATAAGTCTAAAGTTGATAAACATCTCTTTAAGCTCAACTTGCGGTTTAATAATTTCATTAGTTTTTACTATATTACTCATTGTGCCTCTGTATCTTCGATTTGTTCATTTGCCTGTAATTCTTTTATTTTATCTCTGATTTCTGCGGCTTTACCAAAATCTTCCATAGAAATACATTGCTTCAGTTGCTCTTCCAAATTAAAAATCTCTACCTTGTAGTTATGCTCCAATCGCAACTGTGCAGGAAAATCCCCTTTATATTCAAGTGAATTATTCATATTGCCAAGAATAGCATCGATAAACGAACCAAAATATGAAAAGCACTCTGGACAACCCACTTCATTTGTTTTTGTAATATCATCCAGTGTTTTTTCACAAACCGGACATTTGAGATTTAAAATTCTCGCAGCTGCTTTACTTGCCATATTCGGAGTCATTGGTTGCTCTTCGGCAAAAATATTAGAAATAAAGGATGAAAAAAGCTTATCAACATCTTCTGCACGAACATTCAACCCTTTTGTAAGTGCACATTCAACGCATAAGCTTATTTTACGTACACCCATTGCCGATTGTTCCTGCATGTGAAATACGGCAGGACGTTTTTTGCATATATCACATTTCATTTTACATCTCCTTTATAAAAACTATCAAATTTATATTAACCGGATATTGCGTTTCCGTTTTATTAAGAAAAGCAATATACAAAAAAAATATTAAAGAAACAATTATACAGCCTTGTTCAAAAGTCGACCGTCATCTAAGCAATCAATCAAACTTTCCGACTTCTCCGCATGAATTTTCCGGTGAATATTCATTGAACAAATTCTCCGTATAATCAGTAATATTATAATTACGCTCAATGTTAGAAATTTTTACATCATGAACAAAATGCTCTGTCGCAAAAGTGACCATCATGTTATTTTTTGTATAAATAGCCGTACCGTTATGTTGCTCTTCACCGCCGCACAACATCATCTCTGCACGGTCTTTTATCATCAAGATTCTCCATCTTGCCTTTAGATTTCCCAAACTTTGAATAAAGCTTTCTTCCATTCCTTTAGAATGCAACTGAAAATGCGGCGGGAAATCGGATAATTTCGACAAACTGAAAATATGAACGGCAACACTTTCCGGCACTTGCTGAAGTTCTTTTCGTATCCATTCAAGTTCGTTTATTCCGGCACTGATAAAAAGCACTTTTTCCGCACTTCGAATCATATATGCCAACTTTGCACGCTGGTGCATTCTGTCTTGAATCGTCACAAAAAGTTCGTCCGGTTCAAGCTGTTTCATATCTGCAAGCTGTCTTTCGAGTTCATCAAAAGCTTGTCCTATTCCCTGACTTACCTTATCACGAATCTCTTGTAAAGGTTTGAGTAAATACGATGACGACTTTGTCTGTGTCAATTCTATCACGCCGTTAGTTCGCATTTTTTCCAATGCCCCGTAAACAAGCGACCGAGAAATCCCTGTATTCTTTGAAATCTCATAACCGTTAGAACCGGGATTCTGTGCTAAATACAAAAAGATTCTGCTTTCATTTTGAGTCAGCCCCAATTTTGACAAAGAGTCAAATATTTGTGAAGCCGGTTGTATTGCATCCATTATTACTTTCCTCAATTAAAAAAAATACAATCAAGACATCCGCCGAGATTGATAAAAATATGCATTATAACAGAAAATATTATTTTTTTCTTCATTTTATATGTAAAAGAAAGCACTAATGCACACAACATTGTAAAAACAACACCGCCGATTCCTTGATAAAAGTGAACAGATGCAAATAAAAGCATGCTTATCGGAATAAAGAAACGCATACTCTTTTGATTAAAACAATCGGCAAGACACTTTCGAAAGACCAATTCCTCTGCAAGAGGAGTCAAAAGCAACACATCTATAAAAAAAATCGGGCTGAAAATAAAACTGTCGGCATTGTAACCGCCGGGCAATGTCAACAGACCGACAATCGATTTTGATACAAAGTACGTTATCATCCCGACAGCCGCACACTGCATACATTCAAGCTTTTTGATATTATCAAAACAAGCTTTTCCCGATACGGCGACAATACAACACAAAAATATTAAACGAAAAACGCCGGCAACAAAAAAAAATCCGGAATAAAAAATCAAAAATAAAAACAGTGATTTCTTTGAATCTGTCACAATAAATTATTTATCTCTGCCGGCAATGCCAACGTTACACTTCGTTGCATCATGGAAACATCACGATTTGTATAGTTGATACTCAATACTACAGCTTTTTCTTTTGACATATACTTCATGCCGTATACGGTAAGCGGGTCGCCTTCGGATACATTGAGAGAATACGCCGGCATTCCTCGATAAACACGGTCTATTTTATAAAATCTGGTTCCCAAGCGTTTTCTGGTTTGCTCAACTTTCATCCCGGTAATCAGTTTTATGATATTTGTATATGAATCCTTTTTGAAAATCTGTTCTACGGGAATCTGTGCTCTTTCGTCCAGACGCACTGGCAACTCAATGTTTTTTCCGTGTCGGCGAACTCCTACACGGATTATACTTCCGCTTTTTTCCCATGCAGTCAAAGCTTGTGCCTGTGCGATACTTGCCACTTTATGTCCGTTGATACTTACAAGTACATCGTCTTGCAAGATTCCCGCCTCGTCTGCACCGCTGCCGGGCATCAGATAATAAAACTGCAATTTATCTTTTTCTCTGTCGTGATAAATTCCGGCCCCCATCCAAGAACGTTTCACCTCGCCGCCTTTATAAAGAAGAGGAATCGTCTGGCGTACCCATTCGAAGGGAATTGCAAAACTTATACCGGCATATTGCGGAATCCCGGCAAATACGATTCCCACAACTTGCCCGCGTTCGTCAATCAGCGGTCCGCCGGAATTTCCCGGATTGATTGCCGCATCTACCTGAAACGCCTGTCCCATTTGAAAAATATCGATTTCACGATTGGAAATAATACCCGACGTAACCGTATAACGAATCCCCAAAGGATTTCCTATAGTAAAAATCTTGTCTCCGGTTTTCATATTTCCCGAAATTCCCGGCGTCATGAAATTTTCATTTTTATGACCTAGGAGT
>JAXJQT010000260.1:0-2104 GCA_036311025.1 Spirochaetota bacterium | reverse complement strand
GTTATATACAAATCAGACATAGAAACTAAATAATTTTTGTTTATCCCAAATAAATCTGTCTCAATCTCATAAATCTCATCAAATTTTTTGCCCAACTGTTCAAAACACGTGTTATCCGCAAAAATTACCGAATCAAAATCCTCGGTATGCCAAACCAAACATTTTTTACCGGAATACTTTAATTTCGCATAAACATGTTTCTTATCTACATAAAAAAGTTTTTTTTCACCGACTTTATAGTTTGTACTGATTTCCTTGACCAAAACAGGCGGCGAATATTCCGGATTCTTTCTGAAGTCACTCAGCGACTTTAACAGCAACTCATTATCTTTACGATACAGACCGTCTCCCACATGTTTTTTAGATCTTTCATGCATTCTGTTATTTCTGTAAACATTTGACTTTATACCGGCCACATAACCGGTATCCCACGCCGCCACTTTTTCCGATGAGCTGTTGTATCTGACCAAATATTTTCCGTTGTACCACTGTACGTCTTCGTCACAGCATTCCGATACACATGGATTGTCAAAATCACAACTTGCAAATACGAACAATACCAATAAAAACGAACTAAATCTTTTCATTATTTCCTCTCTTTATTCAACATTTGAATAAATATAGGGCTGTTTATACAATTCATGCTAATATTGGCTGTTAAATTACGAAATGAATATATTCCATATAAGAATAAAACTTTTTTTGACAAACTCGCTTTTATAACAATAAAAAAACATGCGGTAAAAGATTAATAAATATCAGCGTTTGTTTATGATAAAAAATTGAGGCGGCGAATTCTTCTGATTCACAAATAAACTTTTCATTACAGAATATTGCTTTTGCGGTAATTTTGAAAAATATTCTTCCAAAGCACACGCCTCTTTTTGTCCGGGCAAATGTCCGAGATAAACCGTCACAAAAATTGCACCGCCGCTTAACAACTTCGGTAATAAAGTATCCAATGCTTTTATCACGTCATCACCGTTTGTAGTAATACTCTTGTCGCCGCCGGGAAGATATCCGAGATTGAATACTGCCAGTTGCAAGTTTTGTTCATGTAAATACGAGGCGGCATTTGCATGAGAATCAAGCACAAGTTCAACATTATCAAACTCTGCTTCGGCAGCCAAAAGATTTCTCGTACTGTCAATTGCCGCCTCTTGCACATCCATCGCAATGACACGTCCCTCTTTCCCGGCAAGTCGGCTCAACAACAACGTATCATGACCGTTGCCGGCTGTCGCGTCCAAAACCGTCATCCCGGAATAGGAAAATTGCGGTGCAAATATTTTGCATACATCTAAAACATTATTCAAAAACACGAACCTTCTCCGTTATTTTATCTTTTTATAGATAAGGAAATAATCATCTTCAAAGATGGTCTTATATTCCGGATGAGATAAAAACTCTTTCATCATGTTGTATTTTTCCTCTTCACCGCTGCAAAACTTTACTTTAGATTTTGACCAATCGACATCTCGTCCGGAATATACCGAAAACAAAACATAATCTGGACTTTTATTTTTTGCCCGCAAAGCAGCAAGTTGATTTTTTACATCTTCCGTTCCCATTTGTACTATCCACGGGTCAGACAGCATAAATCTTTTGTTCAACGCATAGTAAAACATCGGAATACTGTTGTAACACAAAAATGTATCGCTTTCTTTCATTTCGCTTCGAAGCACTTTCATCACTTTGTCAATTTCTGTCGCTCGCAATTTGCCGGTTTTTATTCCTGCAAAAAACGGGTCTTCCATTTGTGCATTACAATGAAGTTTATCTACATCTCGCAAGTTCACATCGAAAATCTTTGCATAACAAGACATCACCAAAAATCCCGCCATCGCTGCAATAATCAAAACAGATTCACGCTTTTGAAAAATCTTGCCGTTATTTTTTACTTCATTTTGTATCGTAAGCATTACCGTAGGACAAAGTAAAAAAGTCCCCATTATCATCTGCTTCACGCCGGTATTTGACCCCAACATGGAACACACAGCCCACACAAATGCCCAGAATAAAAAGAAAAAATACTTACTGCACGGACTGCGACGTACTATCAACAAAATATAAACCGACAATATAAAACCATAAAAAAAGTAAT
>JAXJQT010000259.1:0-4014 GCA_036311025.1 Spirochaetota bacterium | reverse complement strand
CCTTGATTTTGAGCTGTATTTTTATACATTTCTTCAGCCAATTTGTAAGATGCTTTTTGAAGTTCTTCTGTTTTAGCTTTAATTACAGCTGCATCAGAATTAGAATCCTCTAAAACTTTTTTCAATTCTGCAATTGCTGAATTTATTGCATTTTTATCATCTTCACCAATTTTATCACCAAATTCAGTTAATGATTTTTCTGTTTGATAAATCATTGAATCCGCTAAATTTCTGGCTTCAATAGTTTCTTTTTGTTTTTCATCTTCCGCAGCATGAAGCTCTGCATCTTGAACCATTTTTTTGATTTCATCTTCACTCAATCCGGAAGAAGCTTCAATTCTGATTTTCTGTTCTTTGCCTGTACCCAAATCTTTAGCACTTACGTGAAGGATACCGTTAGCATCGATATCAAAAGTTACTTCAATTTGAGGAACACCGCGTGGTGCCGGAGGAATACCAACAAGGTCAAACTTACCGATAGAACGATTCTGTCCTGCCATTTTTCTTTCACCTTGAAGAACATGAATTGATACAGCTGTCTGGCTGTCTGCAGCAGTAGAGAAAATTTGTTTTTCTGTTTTCGGAATTGTAGTATTTTTAGGAATTAATACAGTCATTACTCCACCCAAAGTTTCAATTCCCAAAGACAACGGAGTTACATCAAGTAACAAAATATCTTTTACATTTCCGGAAAGGATTCCGCCTTGAACTGCTGCACCTACAGCTACAGCTTCATCAGGATTCACACCTTTTGAAGGTTCTTTTCCGAACACGTTCTTAACTAATTCTTGAACCATAGGGATTCTTGTTGATCCACCAACTAGAATTACTTCATCAATTTCGCTTGCACTCAAACCAGCATCTTTCAATGCAGTCTGACAAGGACCTTCAGTTTTTCTTACTAAATCTCCGATTAATTGTTCAAATTTTGCACGTGTAATATTTAAAACTAAATGTTTTGGACCTGTCGCATCAGCTGTGATAAACGGCAAATTAATATCTGCATTTTGTTTATTAGACAACTCTATTTTTGCCTTCTCAGCTGCTTCTTTCAATCTTTGTAACGCCATTGTATCTGTAGACAAATCAATTCCTGATTGAGATTTAAATTCTGCAATCATCCATTCAATCAAAGCATGGTCAAAGTTATCCCCACCTAAATGAGTATCACCGTTAGTAGATTTTACTTCAAATACACCGTCACCGATTTCAAGAATAGAAATATCAAATGTACCACCGCCAAGGTCATAAACAGCGATTTTACCTTCTTTCTTTTTATCCATACCGAAAGCCAAAGAAGCTGCAGTCGGCTCATTGATAATTCTTTTTACTTCCAAACCGGCAATTCTTCCGGCATCTTTTGTAGCCTGTCTTTGTGCATCATTAAAATATGCAGGTACTGTAATAACTGCTTCTGTTATTTTTTCACCAAGAAATTCTTCAGCTGTTGCTTTCATTTTTTGAAGAATAGCCGCACTGATTTCCGGTGGAGAAAATTCTTTATCATCAACTTTTACTCTTGCATCTCCGTTTGAACCTTTGATTACTTCATAAGGTAACAATTGATTTTCATCACCGACTTCATCGAATCTGCGTCCCATAAATCTTTTTACAGAAAAAATTGTATTTTTTGGATTTGTAACCATCTGATTTTTTGCAGACTGTCCTACCAATCTTTCACCTTTTGCAGTATAAGCAACAATAGAAGGCGTAGTTCTTTGTCCTTCTGAATTTACAATAACAGTTGCTTCTGAACCATCCATTACAGCCACACATGAATTTGTTGTTCCAAGGTCAATACCAATAATTTTACTCATCTTTTTCTCCTTAAAATATATAAATAAGATTTTTTGTTTTATTCAGGTTTTCCGACTTTTACTTGAGCCGGACGAATCACTCTCTCGTGTAAAGCGTATCCGCTTCTAAATACTTCAACTACTGTTTCTTCCTTATAGTCACCTACTTCCATCATTACAGCTTGATGACGTTCCGGATTAAATTCTTCACCGGCCTCTCCATATTTTTCTACGCCGTATTTTTTAAACAGTAAATCTTCAAATTGCTTTTGAATCATTTCAACACCTTCAATGATTGCATTCTTTTCGGTATTGTCTTGCTTTCCTGAAGTTAAAGCTCTGTCAAAATCATCTAAAACAACCAAAAGATCTGACACAATATTAAAATTACCAAATTTCAAAACTTCCTGTTTTTCATTTGCTCTTCTTTTTCTAATATTTTCAACATCTGCCAAAGCTCTTTTATAAAGATCAAAATTCTTTGCTGCTTCTTCAGTTTTTTCAGCAAGATTTTTTTTCAAATCTTCAACTTCAGCATTGCCATCTTGAAGCTTTTTCAATTCATTCAAAATATCTTCCTTAGAAGCTTCTTCCCAATTTATTTCAGCGTTTTCAGCAACCGTTTGCGTTACAACTTCTTCAGTTGCCAAATCTGCCTCTTCTTTCTTCATAATAAAAACCCCTTTTTTTAAAGCTCAATATTTTATTTTTTCCAATTATTGTAGAGGAAAATAATAAATATAAATAACACCGTCAACTTTTTTTATCATTTTCGAATAAAAAAAATATCCGTAATAAAAGAAACAAATCCAATTTAGATTTCCTTTATTACGGATAATATTCTAATTAATAAAAACGCTTACCTAAAACGAATAAATATATCTTTATCTCGTTCTAAATTAATTCGCTCATAATAATCACGATGTCCCGGAAGATTTACAAACACTTCGTAACTGCCTTTTTCCAACTCTATCCTCAATGGTGTCGTACCGACAAATTTCTTATTAATTCTGACCGCAGCTCTCGGAATGTCACTTGTTACCGATAATATTGATGTTCTTTTTACATGCGGTACCGGACGTCTCTCTTCATGTTTTTTATTGTAAGGTTTATGATGTTTTTGCTTATGATGTTCTTTTTTCGGCGGATGACGAGTTTCTTCATAAGACGGTGCATGCATTTTATTCGGCTTTTTTGCCGGTTTAGCCGGCGGCGGCAAAGCAACCAATCTTTTATTTATATTTCCGCTGCCGCCTCGATAATTGAAACTCAAAGAATGATGATTATCCTTTTTTAATTCTACTCTGTACATTGTCCCGGAACGAAAACGAAATTCCATCGGTGTTTGACCTATTCTTGCACCGTCAACATAAATTGCAGCCGCACTTGGTTGCGAATTAATTTGAGTTCTTACTATTGCTTGTGAAAAAGCAAAAGTCACAGAAAAACTAAATAATATTGAAATAAACACACTTTTATTCATAACCAGAACTCCTTATGTATCACTTTTTCTGATATTAACATCAATACGACTGCCGGCTTCATACACTACAGCAAAAACACAATGTCTGTCTAATGTATCTACTCTCACCCACAAAGTTTTTAAACTATCTTCCGGCTTTAAATCACAACAGGCATACTCTCCATCTGGAATTCTACTACTTAACCTATTGTCATATTCACTCCAATCCGGTTCCGCATCTCTGTCAACTTCATCAAAAGTTGCATCTATAAAAACATACTTTACGGAACGAATTGATTCCTCGCTGATATTGTGAATATAAAGAGTATCTTTATTTTCTTCCGGCTCTGCAACTTTATCAATTTCAGCTACAAGCCCACATGAATAATAAGTATCTTTTTCAACCGGCACAATAACACACCCACCGAGTGACACAACTAAAGTAAATAAGAAAAATAATTTTAATATTTTCATAAAATATTAAACCTCCAAAAAAAAAATAAATCATTAAATGTAAAACGTTTTATCACCGATTTTTCTTTCATTTTTTATAAATAATTGCAAGTAAAAAGAATAACACGATATATGGTTTATATTAAAAAAGCTAAGTCATATAAAAACATGAAAGGAATCTTATAACGGTAAGACAAAAAAAGCTCTGTAAAAACAGAGCTCTAAACACATCGAATAGCGGAATCGAACCGCTATTGCAAGGATGAAAACCTTGTGTCCTAACCGTTAGACGAATTCGACATT
>JAXJQT010000258.1:0-2048 GCA_036311025.1 Spirochaetota bacterium | reverse complement strand
TGTCGGTATTCTATGGATATCGGTGCAGTAAATAAAGATGAAATGCAATTTTGTATGAAAGTTCGATTTTAAGTGAACGGATTTAGAAAATGAAAAAACCGGCGAAAGAATTGTTTCAATCGTCGGTTTTTTTGTTTGATTAATTAATCTTCGACTACGTTGATATGTGCACCCAGGCTTCGTAGTTTTGCCGGAAGGTTTTCATATCCGCGTTCTATTTGAATTACATTGTGGATAGTACTTGTGCCTTCTGCACACAGTGCGGCGATGACAAGAGCCATTCCAGCACGGATGTCCGGGCTTGTAAGTGTAGTTCCACGCAAATGTGCCGGACCGGAGATTACCGCACGGTGTGGGTCACAAAGAATGATTCTCGCACCCATAGAAACCAATTTATCTACAAAGAACATTCTTGATTCAAACATTTTTTCAAATACAAGAACCGTTCCTTCTACTTGTGTCGCAGTTACGATTACGATACTCATCAAATCAGGTGGGAATCCCGGCCATGGAGCGTCGTCGATTTTCGGAATCATTCCGCCGATGTCCGATTGAACTTTGAGTTCTTGGTGACCCGGCATAAATATTGATTTTCCGTCTGTTTCCCAGCGGATTCCCAGCTTACCGAATGTAAGTCTGGCCATGTTCATGTTTTCCGGCTGGCAGTTAAGGATTTCCAACTCACTTCTTGTCACGGCAGCAAGCCCGATTAATGAACCGACTTCCATGAAATCCATACCGATGGTAAAGTCTGTTCCGTGAAGTTTCGGTACACCGGTAATTTTTAGAATGTTAGAACCGATTCCGTCGATTTTTGCACCCATTTGGTTGAGCAAATTACACAAGTCTTGAACGTGCGGCTCGCTTGCTGCATTCATCAAGATTGTTTGTCCCTCTGCCATTACCGCCGCCATTACGGCATTTTCTGTACCGGTAACGGAAGCTTCATCTAAGAAAATGTCTTTTCCTACAAGTTTATTTGCTGTCAGTTTGAATGTAGATGTCACATCTACGCTGCTTCCGAGTTTTGAAAGTGCCAAAAAGTGCGTGTCAAGCCGGCGACGTCCGATTACGTCTCCGCCCGGAGGAGGCAACTCGATTTCTCCGACACGTGCAAGCATCGGTCCTACAAATAAAATGGAAGTTCTGATTTTTCTTCCCAGTTCGGAATTTATCGAGTTTGATGTAACGGTACCGGAAAATTTATAACAATGTTCATCGAGCTTTTCGATTTTCTTTCCCAATTCCCCAAGAATTTTAATCATGATATTAACATCTTCGATATTCGGAACATTGCGAAGAATCACTTCTTCATCTGTCAAAATTGTAGCAGCAAGTATAGGAAGTGCTGCATTTTTGTTTCCGTTTGGTGTTATTTTTCCTTTTAGCGGATATCCACCTTCAATAATGTATTTTTTTGCCATATTTTTTCCTAATTTTTATTCTAAGACAAATGTCGACATTTTTACAAAACGCCTTACGCTTTTTTGCAGAAAGATTTTTTTTATTATCCTTTAAAGATAAAAAATACTGCACCAAGCATACAAAGTCCGGCCCACAAGTAGTTTAGTCGCAAAGGTTCGTGCAAATACAATACTGAAAAAGGTACAAACACGGATAATGATATTACTTCCTGCATTATTTTTAATTGCGGAACGGAAAGACTTGTCGCACCGAGGCGATTTGCCGGAACTTGAAACATATATTCAAAAAATGCGATTCCCCAACTGATTAACGCGGCGATAAACCACGGTTTGTCGTTTAAATCTTTTAAATGTGCATACCACGCAAAAGTCATCAAAACATTTGATGCGATTAATAATAAAACTGTACGAATAACTACACTCATAAAAACCTCTGAAAATTTATATGATTAGTTATCGTACAGATATAAAAATTGTTAATGCCTCTTAATCTTTTTGAATTGCTTTTGCTACAATTCCTGACAAAGTTTCGATAGTGAAAGGTTTAGGTAGAAAATCGTAAAAAGCGTGTTTCATAGCCTCGACAACTTTGGGGTGATTTTGCATTGCGGAATTGAGTATAAC
>JAXJQT010000257.1:0-1396 GCA_036311025.1 Spirochaetota bacterium | reverse complement strand
CTTGACGAAATGGGCTTACTTGTAAAAATCGAAGACCATCAACACGCCGTAGGACAATGTTACAGATGTAATACTATCATCGAGCCTCGTTACAGTGACCAATGGTTTGTAAAAATGAAAGAACTTGCCGAACCTGCATTGAAAGCTGTCGCTGACGGAAAAATTGAGTTTTTACCGTCACGTTGGGTAAAAGTTTACAACAACTGGTTAAATAACATTCGAGATTGGTGTATCAGTCGTCAGCTTTGGTGGGGACACAGAATTCCTGTTTATACATGTAAAAGTTGCGGAAAGATGATTGCTGCCGAAGATACTCCGGAAAAATGTCCGGACTGCGGATGTGCCGAAATGAAACAGGAAGACGACGTTTTGGATACATGGTTCAGTTCTTGGTTGTGGCCGTTCTCAACATTAGGCTGGCCGGAAAAAACAAGTGACTTGGCAAAATTCTATCCGACATCTACACTTGTAACAGCTCCGGATATTATCTTCTTCTGGGTTGCACGTATGATTATAGCGGGCTTGTATTTTATGGATGACATTCCGTTTAACAGAGTATTCTTTACCGGAATGGTAATGGATTTGCAGGGACGAAAAATGTCTAAGTCGTTAGGAAACGGAATTGACCCATTTGACGTAATCGACAGACACGGAGCTGATGCGTTGCGTTATACAATGGTTGCGATAGTAAGTCCTAACCAGAATTTAAAACTTGGTTTCCCTAAAGAAGGCGACAAAGAAAGTACCGATTCATTTGAAATCGGAGCAAAATTTGCCAATAAAATTTGGAATGCGTCTCGATATATTTTGATGAATCTACCGGAAAATTTTGTTTCTCAATCTATCGAAACATTAGAAAAAGATACATTTGACAAATGGATTTTGGGACAATTAAACAAAACTGTCAGAAATGTAACCGATGCTCTTGATAATGCTCGCTTTAACGATGCAGCTAAAGAAATGCAGTCATTCTTCTGGGGAAGTTTCTGTGATTATTATGTAGAATTGAGTAAAACAAGAATGCTCGGCAGTGACGAAAAAGCTAAAAATGCCGTACTTTCTATATTGATTTATGTATTGAAAGAATTCTTGAAGTTACTTCATCCGATAATGCCGTTTATCACGGAAGAATTGTATCAAAGCTTGCCGGAACACGGATTGTCTATAATGACGGAAGATTATCCGGAATACAAAGCAGAACTTGATGATGCAGATGCGTTGCGTAAGGCTCAAAAATTCTTTGATATTCTTTATCTTGCAAGAAATATCCGCGGTGAAATGAACGTTCCGTTGGAAAAGAAACTGGATATTCTTGTAAAAACAACAGATAATGATGTAATCGAACTTTGTGCTGCTTACGAAAAAGAACTTTTGACATTGGCAAAAGGTGCGTCTG
>JAXJQT010000256.1:0-5138 GCA_036311025.1 Spirochaetota bacterium | reverse complement strand
GTGTCGCTTTCATCAAATATCTGAATCTGTTCTATCACGCCGTCGGAATAAACAAAGACCATTCGTTCCAAAAGTTCATTTTTATTATTGTAAGTTTGTATAGATTGCGGATTTACACCGTCCGGCATATATGTAAAAAGTGAATATGATTTTAAATTTTTCATGCTGTCATAATTTTCACGGCGGTATGGAGCAACGTCACCGTCATGATAAAGAAAAAGGCTTGCGGAAACAAAAATATCGTCGTTGTATTCTTTTGCTTCCGTCAGTAGATTTTTTTCATATTTATAATCTGTAACAATCTCGACCCCGTCATTATCTTGTACAATTTTTTCAAGATTGCCGTTTTTCCCGTATTGATAACAACGAGAAATCACAACGCCGTCATTGTCCGGTGAATAAAAATCTTCTTTTATCAACTTGCTGCAAAATAGCGGCAATGAAGTAAAAATCAACACACATAAAACTGTGAGTTTCATTTTATTTACCTCGTACAAGGTATGCATCTTTGTAACCGTAATCTCTGACAACTCTGATTGATTGGTTGATTTTTTCCTTTGCAATCGGACCTAAGAGAAGCTCATAACGCAACTCGGCGGCTTTGTACAAGATTATGCTGTCGTTAAAAAACATTGAGATTGTACGACTGTAGTTTTCCAATTCTTTTTTGTTTGATGATGAAATTACCTTTATATAGATTTTGCCGGCTTCAAGTTTTTCTACCCAGTCGATTGGTTTTTCTTCCGGGATTTCTACCATAAAGGCCGCCGACATTGATTCGCTTAGCTCTTGCGGAATGACCAGTTCTTCTTCTTTTTCTTTCGGCTCTTCTGTTTTTTCCGATTCGGCAAGCATGTAAACTTCAGGCAAACTGTTCATCGAAAATTTGTAAGAAGAACCGTTTCCGACACACCAAAGAGTCGGCAATTCTTTTATAAAGGGATCTAAATTTTCTAAGAGTTGAACAACTGTTTTCTGAGGTTCCGAAACAGTTTCTAATGCCGGAATAACAATCGGGTTCTCCGCAGCGGCAGTTTGTTGCTTGTTTGCTATAGCGGTTGTATCTATTACGATTTCTCCGGCATTTCCGGCAATATCAAGCTCTTGTGCTATATCTTGCGAAAGTAATGCGACATATCTTGAATCTTTGACTTTTCCGCTTACTTTGGCTTGAATGCTTTTACCGGAATCGATACTTGTAATCAATACTGTTTCCCCGTCTAAAGCACGATTGAACAATATTGTGTTTGCAGAAATATTTTCGTCGGTGACAGCTATTCCTCGCCATTGGTCTGCAAAAAGAGAAACGCTTAAAGTCAATAAGATTAATGAAATAATGCGTTTCATTTCTTTTTGTCTCCTTTTATAGCTTGAGTAGAAGACTTAAGCATTACGCTGTCTTTTGAAAATGAGTTTATAAAGTCGGCAATTCGTACCGCATCTTCGTGAGAATACGGACCGGCTAACACTCTGAAAACATCTTCTTCTGTTGTCTTAGAAGGTGTTTTTGTCATATAAAAATTAGGTCGTACTTGTAAATACGGCAACAAGTTTGTGATTCGTGAAAATGAATTTTGGTAAAACTCAAACGCACCTAATTGCAAATAGTATTTATCCATTCCGTTGCGAACGATTTCATGACGGCTGTCTTGCGGTTCTACGACAAGACTTTGAATATTTAAAAAATCGCTCTGAGCTTTTTCGTTCCACCAGCCTAAAAATGACAGTTGTACATTTGTTTGTTCCAATGATGACTCTTCTATTTTCAAAAAATTGTACGCATCGTCAGAAAGGTAAATTGTGTCACTTTGCAAATTGCCCGGATGATATTCTATTTGAACGATTACCTCACGATTGTTTTGTGATGATTTTATCTTGTAAATACATCCTGCCGGCAGTGCAGACGAATACGCAGCGTTAAAAACTTTGCTGTCGGTATTTGCGAATGTATCTTTGTGGCGTGAGAATTTATCTATTTCAAATACTACAGATGACAACTCGTTTAATGTATCTGCAGTTTCTGCGGTTGCAGCAAAAATTGATGTTAATAAAATTAAGGATATAATGCATTTTTTCATTTTATTTCTCCGTAATGTGACACCTTTGCCTATTGGATCAATAATGAAAATCGGCTAGGCTTTTTAAAAAATTGAGACATGAGTAAGTCTTTTCTATAAATGTAAAACAAAATAAATATATAGAATATTGAAACTTTTCTAAATTCAAATAGTTTTTGATAGTGCCGATAATTTTTTTTGATATACTCCCACCCAAATAAATATAATGCACCGGAGAGATGAAAATGATTTCAGCAGAAAAAGAAAATTCGATTAGTATTTCTGAAAATAAAAGATTGTTACGTTCAGACCACGGAACAACTTATTTTTCAATATCTGACAATCTTAATGAATTTGACGGACTGTGGTCTTATGGTTTTCATCTGTTTCAACGTGTATTTATAAATGAAAAAGAAAGAGTTGTCGGCAAGAAAATCAGTCGTTTCCAGTGTGAGATGAGTTATCACAACGGTTCTTCCGTAAGAATGATGTTGTTTAAGAACAATCAAGGTTTTTGGTTTTCACCGTACAAAAAGGCGTTTTCACATTCGCTTATCAATTACAGATTTGCAGTTACCTCGGACTTTGAACTTGTCAATGCCGAAAAAAATGTCATCTATCTAAAGTATCTTACTCCGCAAAGAGACGGGTTCGGTGTGGATATTCTCTATGTGGCGGTAACCTGTGAGCAAAGTTTTAGTTTTGAAAATGTTCGTGCATCGCAAAACTTTTTGGATTTTAAACAGAGAAAAGTAAAAGGCGAAAAGAAAGATGCCGGCGTGTTGTTTTTGTATTCGAGCAACTTTGATAAATTGCGTGAAAGTGTAAAAGCAAAAAGTAACTATGTTGATGTTTTGATAAAGCAACATATTAATAACAGTATGCTGACATTAAAATATTCAGAGTGTAATACCAATTCGACAATGTTGAATAAGGCGTTGAACTTTGCATCTATCAGCGGGTCGTATTTTATAATGTCAAAAAATAATCGCATTGGAATATGGGCGGGTTTCCCTTGGTTTGACAACGGCTGGGGACGTGATACTTTTATTGCATTACCGGGAATCGCTTTGGTTACCGGGCGGTTTGAGCAAGCAGCACACATTATAAGTGTTTTCCTGAAATATCAAGATACAAACAAGGCGTCTGCGACTTACGGACGAATTCCGAATGTAATATGGAATGAAGAAAATATTATGTTTAATACGGCAGATGCAACGCCGTTGTTGATTCGTGAATTGTACGAATATTACCTTTATACAGGTGATGTGGCTACGATTATGAGTGTATGGAATAAAATTATTCTGTCCGTAGATGCTGTGTATATTGCTCATAAAGACAAGTATAATTTTGTACCTAACGAAGACGCCGACGACTGGATGGATGCAAGAATATTAGGAGATGATTCTTATTCGCCTCGCGGTGACAGACAGGTCGAAATCCAATCTCTTTGGTTTACGGCGTTGCATGCGGTGGTACAAATGGCGAATGAATTGATTCGTCGTAATGAAAATTATTCGCCGCTTTTGCAAGATATAGACATTGCCGTTGTAAAACGTAAACGTGACGAATACTTGAATGAAGCAGAAAAATTATCACGTTCATTTAAGAAAATGTTTATTACAAGCGAGGCTCCGTATATTTACGACCATTTGAACAAAGACGGCAGTGCAGATATGAAGGCTCGTCCTAATGTACTTTTGGCAATCTATTATAACGATTTGCCCGGAATCCCTAGCTTGATTGACCGAGATGCCGGTTTGCGTGCATTTAAATATATTTCAAGTAATTGTGTCTTTGAACACGGTGTTGCGTCTTTGGGACGTTATGAAGCGGACTTTCATCCGGTGCATATCAGCAAAATGTATCACAAAGACGCTGCATATCATAACGGAATGATTTGGTGTTGGTTGTCCGGTGCATTTGTCCATGTAGCGGCATCTTACGGATTGGAAAAGTTTGCATTTAAACACACAAAGATTTTGACACGAGAGATAATTCGCGGTGCAACGCCGGGCTGTTTGCCGGAATTGTTTGATCCGATTTGCAAAGGCGGTAAGGTTAATGCCAGCGGGACTTACTCTCAGGCGTGGTCTGTATCTGAATATAACAGAGCATTTTATCAAGACTATATGGGAATTCGTCCGGATGTACCTGCCAGAAAGTTGTATTTTACACCGCATTTCCCGGCTGAAATCGGCGGTTTCCAAACAAAGGTACGCTACGGAAGTTATGAAACTCTTTATATAGATTTAAAGACAAATTTAAAAACCGGAAATATTTCGGCGATGAGTATTTTTGCTCAGGAAATACTCCAACCGTTGGAAGTCACAGTCAAGGTAAATATCGGAACCGAAGAGATTGACGGCAAAGTAGAAAATAAGTCTGTGTATATTAAAATTATGTTGAAATCTTCAGCTGCTCGTATAAAGTTGGGATTTGACTTTGTAGAAAATAATCGTTTCAAATTAAAAGATTTGTATGTCAGCAACAATGCAGAGTTGTTATCAATGCAAACATCGGGTGAAACATTATGCGAACCGGTGACGGCAAATCTAACATATACTCAGCCGCTGTCGGAAAGCGATATTTGTTCGTACAGATGTATGATGGAAGAAGATTATCTGGACAAAAAAATAATGGGAAGTCGTTTTGATAAAGAAAAGCGATTTGAGTAATAAATAAAGCTGTTGCGTTTTTTTGCGTAACAGCTTTTTTTGTGTCAATGTGGAAATCATACTGCAAATAAAAAGGCTGCCGAATTAACGACAGCCTGATTGTGCTTATTGCATGTTTTTTAACAATTCAATATTGCGTTGCAATTTTTCCAAGTGAGACTGGAATTCTGCAAGCTTTTCTTTTTCCTTTTCGATTACTTCTGCCGGTGCTTTTGCCGTAAAGTTTTCGTTATTCAATTTTGCAGATGTTTTATCGAAATCTTTGCTTACTTTTCCGAGCTCTTTGTTCAATCGTTCAAGCTCAGCTTTTACATCGATGATACCTTCCAATGGCAAGAATACTTCACAATATTCATTTGCACCTGTAGCAGCTCCTTGCGGTTTTACGATATCGGAACCGACT